>JBHENR010000059.1:0-13207 GCA_046262555.1 Gemmatimonadota bacterium
ATGAATCAGATGATCGAGGCGCTCCAGTTCGGGAAGACCCTGGACTTCCGCAACAAGTACCGTCGGATGGACCTCCTCCTCATCGACGACGTCCAGTTCCTGCGCGGCAAGGACGCCACCCAGGAGGAGTTCTTCCACACCTTCAATGCCCTCTACGACGCCCACCGCCAGATCGTCGTCACCAGCGACCGTCCGCCGAAGGAAATTCCCACGCTCGAGGAGCGGCTCGTGTCGCGGTTCGAATGGGGCCTGGTGGTGGACATCCAGCCGCCTGGCCTCGAGACGCGAATCGCGATCCTCCAGTACAAGGCGGCCCGCAACAACCTCGAGATCCAGCCCGACGTCCTGCTGTTCATCGCCAAGCACGTAAAGTCGAACGTGCGCGAGCTCGAAGGGTCGCTGGTGCGGCTGATCGCGCATTCGAGTCTCAACGGCACCGACATCACCATCGAGCTGGCGGAGGAAGTGCTCAAGAATATCCTCTCCACCGAGACCGTGCGGGTGACGGTGGATCGGATCCAGCATGACGTGGCGGCGGAGTACGGCGCCACGGTCGAGGGGCTCAAGTCGAAGAAACGCACCAAGACGCTGACGGTGCCACGGCAGGTGGCGATGTATCTCTGCCGCCAGCTGACGGATCTGCCGCTGGTGGAAATCGGCCAGGCCTTCGGCGGGCGCGATCACACCACCGTGATTCATGCCTGCGACAAGGTCGAGAACGAAATCAAGACGGATCGGACGATCCGGATGCGGGTCGAGCAGCTGCGCGAGCGCGTCGCTTCCTGATGGGGACAACCGGGGCCGCGCTGGGGATCACCGGCCCCGCCGCGGCGGCGGTGCGCGATCATCCCCAGTCGAGCGGGTGTTCTCCCCACCCTGGCTGGGTTGGCGAGCGGCCAGCGATTGGCTGAGAGGCGCAGCGGAACCGACTTGAGCGACAGGCGGCGCGGCCGTCCACATATCCCGCGCCCCTAGTACTACTACTGGTTTATAAATTACCTTCGTAGAAATAGAACCCGCTGGGGATAACGCGCCGCAACCGGGGAGAAACCATGCAGTACACGATCGGTCAGAGCGAATTCGTCGAAGCGCTGAGCGCGGTGGCCAACATCGTTCCGGCGCGCACCCCGCTGCCGATCATCGGCAACCTGCTGATGACCGCCGACGACGGGGCGCTGTCCCTGGCGGCGACGGACCTCGACCTGTCGGTCACGCTGCGCGCCCCGGCCAGTGTCGAGGCACCCGGTCGGGTGACGCTCCCGGCGCGCAAGCTGGCCGACATGATCCGGGCCCTGCCGGCGAGTCTGGTGCGCGTCAGCAGCAAGGGCGAGCACGTGACGGTGGAATGCGAGAGCAGCCGCTTCCGCGTCCAGGGGCTGCCGGCGGCCGATTTTCCGACCTTTCCGGTGCTCGACTTTTCGACCGGGCTGACGGCGCGCGCGGGCGATCTCGAGAAGCTGGCCGCGCACACCGCGTTCGCCGCGTCGACCGAGGACACGCGGCCGATCCTCAACGGTGTGCTGTGGGAGATTCACGACGACCGGATGCAGATGGTGGCCACCAACGGGCACCGGCTGGCCCGTTACACCCTGCCGGCGAAGCTGGGGAAGAGCGCCAAGGCGACCCGCGACGTGATCGTCCCGCCCAAGGCGCTGGCCCAGATCGGGCGCATTTTCGCGCCCGACGACGAGCTCCAGATCAGCACCGACGGCAAGCAGATCGGGTTCCGCGGCGAGCGCGGCGTGGTGTTCAGCCGCCTGATCGACGGCCCCTATCCCAACTACGAGCAGGTGATCCCGAAGGACAACGACAAGCGGCTGCGGGCGGACAAGGAGCGGCTCGTCGGAGCGTTGCGGCGGATGGCCGTGATGGCCAGCGACCAGACCCACCGCGTCCGCATGTCCCTCGCCGAAGACACGCTCAAGTTTCATGTGTCGACCCCCGACGTGGGCGAGGGGAGCGAGCAGATGCCGGTGTCGTACGAGGGCGAGCCGATCGAGATCGGCTTCAACGCCAATTACCTGCTCGAGGTGCTGCGGTTCGTCGACGCGGATGAGGTCGAGCTCACGTTCAAGGCGCCCGAGCGGGCGGTGCTGGTGCGACCGGCGGAGGAGGATGGGGCGGCGTATCTGTGCCTCGTCATGCCGCTCCGGCTGCAGGAATAGCGGCGCCTTCGCACGCCCCGTCCGGCGCCGTTTTCCGCGCCCCCCAAGCCCCCGGAAACATTGCCTGAACCCCTTATGGGAACTACCTTTATGGGTGTTCCCAGTGACCCCTATGCGGAGCCTCGCGTGCGGCTGACCGAGCTCAGCCTGGCCAACTTCCGCAACCTCGCCGCGGCGGTGCTCGACGTCCCCGCCGACGGCGCGGTGCTGGTGGGCGCCAATGGGCAGGGCAAGACCAGCGTGCTCGAGGCGATACACTACCTGGCGCTGTTCCGGTCATTCCGCGGCGCCCGGCACTGTGAGGCGATTCGCTTCGCGGAGGACCACTTCCGGGTGGCCGGCGGCGTGGCCTACGGCGACGGCCGCACCCGCACGGTGGCGGTGGCAGCCGACCGGACGACGCGGCGGATCTCGCTCGACGGTCAGACGACGCGGCGTCCCGGCGAGGCCGTGGGGACGGTCCTCACGGTGCTGATGACGCCGGAGGATCTGGCGCTGATCGGCGGCGGGCCGCTCGGGCGGCGGCGATATCTCGACACGCTGCTCGCGCTGACGTCCCGCGCCTGCTGGCGGGCGCTGCAGGAGTACGACCGGGTGCTGCGCCAGCGGAACGAGCTGCTCCGCGCCCGGGCGCCGGCGCCGGCCGGGGTGCGGGAGTCGTGGGACGCCGCGCTGGTGGCGGCGGGAACGGGACTGATCGTGGCGCGGCGCGCGCTCACGGCGCGGCTCGACGCGCGCTTCGCCGCGGTTGGCGCGTTGATTGCCGGCGACGAGGATCGGAGCGCGCTGACCCTGACGTACCGCAGCTCGATCGACGGCGCGCCGGTGGCGCTCGACGACCCGGCTGCGGTGGCCGAAGCGTGGACCGCCGCGTTGCTCGCCAGCGAGCGGGAGGACCGGGCCCGCGGCTGGACGACGGTGGGACCGCATCGCGACGATCTCGAGGTGCAGCTGGACGGCCGGCCGCTGGCGCGGTACGGCTCGCAGGGGGAGCGGCGGACCGCCGCGATCAGCCTGCGGCTGCTGGAGGCGGAGATCCTGGAGGCCGATACGAATCATTCGCCCATCCTGCTGCTGGACGACGTGTTCTCGGAGCTCGACCCGGGCCGTGCCGAACGGCTGGTGGCGCGGCTGGGACCGGCGCGTCAGCGGTTCATCACCACCCCCCGGCCGTTGCCCTGGCTGGAGCCGACGCTGGCGCGGTGGGACGTGGCGGCGGGGTGCATCACGCCCCGCGCGGCAGCCTGAGGGAGGGCGGCGATCGCCAGCCGGCCGGCGGCGCGCCGCGCCGACGCGCCCGCCCCCGGGTGGCGAGCCCGCAGGGCGCCCGCCACATCGGCGGCGCGCTGGACGGGACGCTGGAACGGCTCGGCGTGGCGGGAGTGGTCGAGCAGCATGCCGTCTTCCGCGAATGGGCGGAGCGCGTCGGGCCGGAGATCGCCCAGGCCGCACGCCCGCACCGCGTCGAAGGCGACACCCTGTTCGTGCACGTCACGTCGTCGGCCTGGATGAACGAGCTGTCGCTGCGCCAGCCGGAACTGCTGACGCGGCTCAACGCGGGGCGCGCGTTCAGCGCGGTCGCGCGGATCATCTTTCGACTCGATCCCGAGGGGTAGATGGCGGAGACGACCACAAAGGCCGGACGCAACGTACGGGCGGCGCAGGAGTACGGCGCCGAGAAGATCCAGGTCCTGCAGGGGCTCGAGGCGGTTCGCCGCCGGCCGGGCATGTATATCGGCTCCACCGGCGCGCGCGGGCTGCACCATCTCGTCTACGAGGTGGTGGACAACGCGGTGGACGAGGCGCTGGCGGGCTTCTGCGACGACATCTCGGTGGTGATCGAAGCCGACAACGCCGTCCGCATCGAGGACAATGGCCGCGGCTTTCCGGTGGATCTTCATCCGACCGAGAAGAAGCCGGGCGTCGAAGTGGCGATGACGACGCTCCATGCCGGCGGCAAGTTCGACCACGGCTCGTACAAGGTGTCGGGCGGGCTCCACGGTGTTGGCGTGTCGGTGGTCAATGCGCTATCGGAGTGGCTCGAAGTCGAGGTCATGCGCGGCGGCACCCGTTACCACCAGCGGTACGAGCGGGGCGACAAGGTCACCGAGCTCCAGGTCCTCGGCACCACCCGCCGGACGGGCAGCGTAGTCCGGTTCCGCCCCGACCCGCAGATCTTCCCCGAGATCGACTTCCAGGTCGACACCATCGGCGGCCGCCTGCGCGAGCTGGCGTTCCTCAACGCCGGCGTCCGGATCGCGTTCACTGACGCCCGCGGCGAAACCCCGCAGGAAGAGATCTTCAAATACGACGGCGGGCTGGTGGAGTTCGTCAAGCATCTCAACAAGGGCCGGAAGGCCCTCTACGCCAAGCCGATCGCCGTCGAGACCACGCGCGACGACGTCGAGGTGCAGTGCGCCATCCAGTACAACGATTCCTATACCGAGACGCTGTTCACCTTCGTCAACAACATCAATACCCACGAGGGCGGGTCGCACCTGTCCGGCTTCAAGGCGGCGCTGACCCGCACGATAAACGCCTACGCCGGCGAGAAGGGGCTCTTCAAAAAGGCGGACTTCACGCTCTCGGGCGACGACGTCCGGGAGGGGTTGACCGCGGTCCTTTCGGTCAAGGTGATGGAGCCCCAGTTCGAGGGGCAGACAAAGACCAAGCTCGGCAACTCCGAGGTCCGGGGCATCGTCGAGTCGGTGATGAACGAGAAGCTCGGCACCTGGATGCAGGAGAACCCCAGCGGCGCCCGGGCGATCATCGAGAAGGCGTTCCAGGCGGCCCGCGCCCGCGAGGCCGCCCGCAAGGCCCGCGACCTGACGCGGAAGAAGTCCGGCCTCGACACCGGCGTCCTGCCAGGCAAGCTCGCCGACTGCTCGCTGGACGACCCGGCGCTTACGGAATTGTTTGTGGTGGAGGGCGACAGCGCCGGCGGCAGCGGCAAGCAGGGCCGCGACCGGAACTTCCAGGCGATCCTGCCGCTGCGGGGAAAGATCCTCAACACGATCCGCGCCCGCGTCGACAAGGTGCTGTCGAACGAGGAGGTGCGAACGCTCATCACGGCCATCGGGACGGGGTTCGGCGAGGACGAGTTCAAGCTCGAGAATGCCCGCTATGGAAAAATTATTCTTCTCTGCGACGCGGACGTCGACGGGGCCCACATCCGCACGTTGCTCCTGACGTTTTTCTATCAGTGGATGCGCGAGCTGATCGACGCCGGCAAGATCTTCATCGCGCAGCCGCCGCTGTACCGCGTCTATAAGGGCAACAAGGAAGTGTACTGCTACACCGACGAGGAGCGCGGAGCGGCGATCGTCCGGCTCGGGGGCGCCGGCGTGAACGTGCAGCGGTACAAGGGCCTCGGCGAGATGAATCCGGATCAGCTCTGGAAGACCACCATGGATCCCGACACGCGCACGCTCCTCAAGGTGACCATGGACGACGCAGCGCAGGCCCATGAGCTCTTCAACACCCTGATGGGGGACGACGTGGAGCCGCGGCGCCGGTTCATCGAAGCCAACGCCAAATACGTGAGGAATCTCGATGTCTGAGCGCCGCCAGACGATTCTGCCCCGCTTCATCGAGGACGAGATGCGGGAGTCGTTCATCGATTACTCGATGAGCGTGATCGTGTCGCGGGCGCTCCCCGACGTCCGCGACGGCCTCAAGCCCGTCCACCGTCGGATCCTCTACTCGATGTCGGAGCTGAATCTCAACCCCAGCCGTCCCCACAAGAAGAGCGCCACCGTCGTCGGCGACGTGCTCGGCAAGTACCACCCGCATGGCGACTCGGCGGTCTACGATGCGATGGTGCGGATGGTGCAGCCGTTCTCGTTGCGGTATCCGCTGGTGGACGGACAGGGCAACTTCGGCTCGGTCGACGGCGACTCGGCCGCCGCCTACCGCTACACCGAGGCGCGGCTGGCGCCGATCGCGCTGGAACTCCTGGCCGATATCGACAAGGAGACGGTCGACTTCACCCCCAACTTCGACGACCGGCTCAAGGAGCCGAGCGTCCTGCCGGCGCGGCTGCCGAACCTGCTGGTCAACGGGTCGTCGGGCATCGCGGTGGGAATGGCGACCAACATCCCGCCCCACAACCTGCGCGAGATCGTGGCCGGGCTGGTGGCGATGATCGACGACCCCGAGATCGCGCTCGAGGGCCTCACCCGCCACATCCACGGCCCCGACTTTCCGACCGGCGGCTTCATCTACGGAACGGCGGGCTTTCGCGACGCCTATGCCACCGGGCGCGGCAAGGTCACGATGCGGGCCCGGGCCGTGATGGAGACCAAGGTCAACGGCCGCGAGGCGATCATCATTACGGAGATCCCCTACCAGGTCAACAAGACGCGGCTCATCGAGCAGATCGTCGAGCAGGTGCGGGAGAAGAAGATCACCGGCATCTCGGACCTGCGCGACGAGTCCGACCGCGACGGGATGCGGGTGGTCATCGAGCTGAAGAAGGACGCGATCAGCGAGATCATACTGAACAACTTGTATAAGGCGACCCAGCTGGAGTGGACGTTCGGCATCATCATGCTGGCGCTGGTGGACAACGTGCCGCGCGAGATGGGGCTCAAGGAGATGCTCGGCCACTTCCTCGCCCACCGCCACGACGTGGTGGTGCGCCGCTCGCAGTTCGAGCTGCGTCAGGCCGAGGAGCGGGCCCATATCCTCGAGGGTCTCAAGATCGCGGTCGATAACATCGACGCGGTCGTCAAGCTGATCCGTTCCGCCAGGGATATCGACGCCGCCCGCGCCGGGTTGATGGAGACGTTCGGCCTCAGCGAGCGGCAGGCGCAGGCGATCCTCGACATGCGCCTCGCGCGCCTCACCGGCCTCGAGCGGGAGAAGCTGGAGGCGGAGTACCAGGAGCTCCTCAAGACGATCAGCCGGCTGAAGGACTTGCTTGGCTCCGAGCGGCTGCGGATGGCGCTCATCAAGGAGGAGCTGCTGGCGGTGGCGACCGAGTTCGGCGACCCCCGCCGGACCGAGATCGTGCCCTCGGGCAGCGACTTCTCGATGGAGGACCTGATCGCCGAGGAGGATATGGTCGTCACGCTGTCAAACACCGGTTACATCAAACGGATCGCGTCGTCGACCTACCGTCAGCAGCGGCGCGGCGGCCGCGGCGTGACCGGGATGGGGACCAAGGAGGACGACTGGATCGAGCGCCTCTACATCGCGACCACGCACGACTACCTGCTGTGCCTGACCGAGCAGGGGCGGTGCCACTGGCTGAAGGTCTACGACATCCCGCCCGGGGGCCGCTCCAGCCGCGGCAAGCCGATCGTGAACCTGCTCGAGCTGGGGCCGAATCAGCGGATGGCGGCCGTGATCCCGGTGCGGGTCTTCGACGACCAGCGCTCGGTGGTGATGGCGACGGCCCAGGGAACGGTGAAGAAGACGGTGCTTTCCGCCTACGCCAACCCGCGCAAGGGCGGCATCATCGCGATCCACATCGGCGATAACGACAAGCTGATCGACGCCCAGATCACCGACGGGACGAACGACATCATCCTGGCGACCCGCAAGGGGCAGGCGATCCGGTTCTCCGAGGAGGAGGTGCGGGACATGGGCCGTACCGCCCAGGGCGTCAAGGGCGTCACGCTGCAGGGAAGCGATGACGGCGTGCTCGGCATGGTCGTCGTCCGGAACGAGCAGAACGCGCTGCTGGCGGTGACCGAGAACGGCTACGGCAAGCGATCCCGGATCGCCGACTACCGGGTGACGCATCGCGGCGGGAAGGGCATCAAGACGCTCAACCCGACCCCCAAGACCGGGCACCTGGTGGCGGTCAAGGAGGTCCTCGAGCAGGACGAGCTGATGATCGTCACGACGGGCGGGGTGATCATCCGGCTGCCGATCCAAGGCATCCGCGTGATGGCCCGGGCGACCCAGGGCGTGAGGCTGATCAATCTGGATGCCGGCCATAAGGTCGGGGACGTGGCGCGCGTGGTGCTCGAGGAAGAGGCGGTCGCGGAAGAACCGGACGTCGGGTGAGCGCGCAACCGCCCGCGGCCCGCCGGACCGACGACGGGTTCATCCTGGTGGTGGATGACGACCCGTCGATCTGCGACACGCTGACGACGATGCTCCAGTTCAAGGGGTACAAGACCGCCGTCGCCAGGAACGGTCGCGACGCGATCGCCATGGCGCGCGAGTCGCCGCCGGACTTGGTGCTCCTCGACATGATGATGCCCGGGATGGACGGGCTGGCGGTCTGCCGGGCGCTGTTCGAGGACGACGGCCCGGCGGGGGTGCGGGTGCTGATGCTGACCGCCCGCAGCGGCCGCCAGGACGTCATCAGCTGCCTCGAGGCCGGAGCCAGCGACTACGTCACCAAGCCGTTCTTCATCGACGAGCTGGTGGCGCGGATCCGCACCAATCTGGAGGTCAAGCGGTACCACGACGATCTGGCCGCGATGCTGCGGATCTCGCAGGCGGTGTCGTCCTCGCTCGACATCGAGACGGTGCTGTTCACCATCGTCAGCGAGCTGGCCGAAGTGGTCCAGTCGGACCGCGCGTCGCTCATCAAGATCGTCGACCAGATGAGCGGCTACGTGGTGGCGACGCGCGACGACCCCGATCTCCACAATCTCCAGATCGATCTCGCCAACTATCCCGAGATCCAGCAGGCGGCGGCGGGTCACGAGGTGGTAATCGTGGAAGACACCCACGCCGATCCGTTGATGGCGCCAGTCCTCGATCGGCTGCCCGTCCGCAAATCGGTGATGATTGTGCCGCTCCAGGTCCACCACGAGGAGCTGGGCAACTACGTGCTGCAGTCCTCGCGGGCGTACCGCCCCTACGCCGAGGGGGAGATCCAGTTCGCGCGGGTGGTGGCGGGCGCGGCGGCCAACGGCCTCGCCAACGCGGCGCTCTACGAGCAGGCGGAGATCGACAATCAGCGGCTCACCCGGCTGGCCAATACCGACGACCTGACCGGGCTGTTCAACCACCGCCACTTCTACCAGCGGCTGGAGGACGACTTCAAGCGCGCCGACCGCTACGGCTCCGACCTGTCGCTGATCCTGCTCGACCTCGACCTGTTCAAGCAGGTCAACGACACCCTCGGCCACCAGCAGGGGGACGCCGTCCTGCGCGAGCTGGCGACGGTCCTCCACCGGACGATCCGGGAGACCGACCTGCTGGCGCGCTACGGCGGCGAGGAGTTCGCCGTGCTGCTGCCGGAGACCTCGCTCGCGGGCGCCTTTCAGCAGGCGGAGCGGCTGCGGCGGCAGATCAAGGCGCACTACTTCGAGGCGCTGCAGGGAAAGCCGTTGACGATCTCCTGCGGCGTGGCCTGCCTGCCCTTCAGCAGCGGCACCTTCCCGGCCCCGCGCCATCGGCAGGACGCCCTCATCGCCTGGGCCGACCAGGCGCTCTACACCGCCAAACGGGGCGGACGCGACCGCTCCATCACGTTCGAGGGGCGCCCGGCCGAGCCGTCGTGACGATCGTGCTCCTGGTGGTGGCGGCCCTGGCGCTGGGGGTGGTCGCGCTGTGGGCGCTGTTCGGCTGGCTCGGCGCCTGGCGGCTCAACCGCCCCCAGCCCGAGATCCCCACCGTCGACTACGGCTTCACCCCCTGGGAGCTCGCCGTCGAGCACGAGCCGGCGGAGTTCACCGCCGCCGACGGGGCTGCACTGAACGGGTGGTTTCTGCCCCGTCCAGGACGCTCCGTCCTCATCGTGATGCATGGCTATCGCGGCAACAAGAGCCAGCTGCTGGGCGTCTCGAGCGCGCTGTGGCGAGCCGGGTTCAGCGTGCTGCTGTTCGACTTCCGCGGCCGCGGGGCGAGCGCGCCGGCCCCGATCTCGATGGGCGCCTGGGAGGTGGCTGATCTGGCCGCCGCACTCGACTGGGTGTCGGCCCGGGTGCCGGATGCCGTCGTCGGGCTGCTGGGGTACTCGATGGGCGGCGTGGTGGCGCTGCAGGGCGGGGTGGATCCGCGGGTGCGGGCGATTGTCGCCGACAGCGCGTTCACCAGTCAGCGCGCGGTGCTCGAACACCTCATCGCCCGGGACTTCGGCCGCTATCTCGGCGGGCCCGGCGGCCGCCGGCTGGTGCCGTCGATCGAGTGGTGGCACCGCCGCCGCGGCAAGCCGCCGTTCGACACCATCGCGCCGGCCGCGACGCTCGACCGGCTGCGGGGCACGCCGCTGTTGCTCATCCACGGCACCGAGGACACGCTGGTGCCGCTGGCGCTGGCGCAGGCGCTCGACGCGGCCGCGCCGGAGCCCAAGGCGTCCTGGTTCGTCGCGGGCGCGGGCCACTGCGGCGCCTACTTCGTGGATCGGGACGCGTACTGCGCGCGGGTGGCGGACTTCTTCGCGGCCGTGCTGCCGCCCCGCGCCGTATGAACGGCCGGGCTGCGTGAACGCGGGCGCCGCGTACACCGTGCACCTGTTCGGACCGGCGCGCACGGCGGTCGGAGCCGCGTCGACGCGGGTCGCGGTCGCGGCGCCCGCCACGGCCGGCGCGCTGCTGCAGGCGCTGGCGGCGGCCCATCCGGAGCTCGCGCATCTGTTGCCCCGCTCGCGCGTCGCCGTCAATCACTCCTATGTCGACGCCGCCGCCGCGCTGGCCCCCGGCGACGAAGTGGCGATCATCCCGCCGGTGGGTGGGGGGTAACCCGTTGGCACTCTGGCTGACCGGCTGCTGCCGGTGGAATTTCATCGCGTGATGCGCACCCACTACCTGATAACTGAGCAGCCGCTCGGGCTCGAGGCGGTCGCGGCGCGGGTCGCGGACCCCGCCGCCGGGGCCGTCGCGGTGTTCGTTGGAACGGCGCGCAACGCGATGGACGGCAAGGTCGTACGGCATCTCGAATACGAGGCGTACCAGCCCATGGCGGAGCGCGTCCTCGCCGAGATCGGCACGGAGATTGCCGTACAGTGGCCCGAGGTTGTTGGCGTCGCGATCGCGCATCGCGTCGGTCGGGTCCAGATCGGCGCGGCGAGTGTGATTCTCGCCGTCTCCGCGCCGCATCGGCGCGACGCGCTCGCGGCTTGTGCCTGGGGAATCGATCGCCTCAAGGCCGTGCTGCCCGTCTGGAAGCTGGAAACGTTCGCCGACGGGACAGTCTGGCGAGAGAACCGTGTCGATAACGTGGTGGAGGAGGTGAGCGGCCCTGATTCTGGCGAACTGCCGCGCCCGGCTGACTCCGGGCGACCTGGAGTTCCTCGTCCAGGCGCTGGCGCGTAGCGCAGACGACCGCGCCCCGCTCCAGGCGCTCGCCACCGATCCCGACGCGCTCGACCGCCTGCTCGACAGCCCGGTGCTCTTCGACCGGCTGCTGGAAGCCCCCACCCTGCTCCAGGTCTCCCCCTATTTCTTCTATTACGTCGTCGTCCGGCGCGCCTTTCTCAATCACGGCATCGACCATCGCCGCGCAGCCGATTACGTGGGGGCGCTGCTGTCGTTTCATCTGCAGCGGCAGCAGGGCGCGGCAGACGAGCCGGCGGAGACCGTCTACCTGACCGATCTGCTGCAGGCGGTCCGGTCCGCCCGCAGCGACGAGGAAGTGTTCGAGCGCCAGACGGCCTGCGGCAATCGGGCGCTGTTTCTGGCCGGCCTCTTCCCCGACTGGATCTACCATCGCCACACCTATGCCCGCCGGCCCGTGCCGCTGTCGTTCTATGAGGAGATGGGCCGCCAGTGCTATGGCGTGGCCGCGCGCACCAGCCCGGCGCGGCGGCACGCGCTGGGCGACGTGCTGGAGTTCCTGAGCGCCGAGTTCCCCGCGCTCCGCCAGGCGCTGAACGATCTGGTGGATGACCACCTTCACCTCGCGCCCCGGCCGCAGACGGTCGACACCCTCTGCCGCCAGGCGCTGTACCGGGTCCGGAACTGATGCCGCTCCTGGGCGAGCTCCAGCGGGTGTTCGAGAACACCTACGGGCGCGCCGCCGGGGTCGAGCTGGAGGCGTGCGTGGTGGGGCCGCGGCGGTGCGCCGAATGGGTGGCGCGGAGCCCGGGTCAGCATGCCGAGCTCTCCGACTGGGCCCGGTTCTTCTATCACGTGGAGGGGGCAACGCTGCGCCTCGCGCTCTATTACGACGCGGACGTGATCCGCGCACTGGAGGCGCGCGACCCCCGCCACGGCCTGACCGAAGCGAACGTGCTGCCGTTTCTCGTCTTCGCCGAGGAGTGCAGCCACGCCGTCCACACCACGCTCGCCTTTCGTGACGGTGGCGCCTCCCGCGTGACGGGCGAGGAATTCGTAGCCGAGCTGGAGCTGCTCGCCCGGATCGACGCCTATCTCGTGCTCTCCCACTTCGTGCGCGGGCTCGGCGGCGACTTCACCCGCGCGGACCGCGCCTGGGTTCGCCGCCAGGCGGTCTCGCGCTGGGACGTGCCGTACGACGATCCGGCGCTCGAGGAGAGGTACCGGTCGGCGGCGCGATTGGCGGGGGCATTCGTCGACCGGCTGGAAGAACTCCCCCCCAGCCGACGACTGAGCGAGCTGCGGAGATTTCGGGAGCTGTCGTTGGCTCGCAAGCGCGCGAGGCTGGCTCGAAGGAATTAGGAAGTCGGGGGTTGTGGTTCGGGCGGCGGCCGCGGGGTCCCCGGCGGCGGCACGGCGTACACCGCTTCTCCCCCTCAACGTTTCTCGGGCACCTTCGTAGGGCGCTGCAGTCCTCTCGGTCGGCTTGGAAACGCCGCCGGGGACCCCGCGACCGCCGCTCGCGTCTCATGTGCGGATCCCTGCTTCCTCCGGCCGCTCCCCGAACGACGATCAAAAGCCGCGCGGTAGTCGGGTCGTCGGGCGGGGCGAGGAATAGGCTGGGGGGCGCGACCCGTTGGGCGCGTGCCGGCGACCGCGGATCGCACGCAGGTGCCGGGTGTGGAGTTCTCGGATCAGGGTTTGATGGTTGAGACGCGTGGGGGCGGCCGGGGGGTGCCCGGCGGCGTCTACAGGCAGACCGTGAAGCCCCCCTGCTCTACAAAGGTGCCCGCAACGCGTTGAGAGAGAGAAAGGTGTCCGCCGTGCCGCCGCCGTGCCGCCGCCGGGCACCCCCCGGCC
>JBHENR010000060.1:0-3503 GCA_046262555.1 Gemmatimonadota bacterium
CAGCGAGGCGCGCATCGCCTCTTCACTGGAGACCGATGCGAGCCGCGCGGTCTGGGTCATGGCGTCGCGAAAACGCCAGGCGCGCAACTGCGGCGTGGCGAACTGATAGGCAATGTAGAGACAGATTCCCGCTACCGCCAACCACAACGCCACTCGTATCACGGCTAGAATTCCTCGACCACGTGGCGCAGGATCTCCTCCGCAATCTTCTCGATGGCGCGGTCGATGCCCGCTTCGCGGCCTTCGCCCTGCTCCTCGCTGAACTCTCCCCACTGGGTCAGCGCGGGATTTTCCCACAGCGTGCGATCCTGCACCCGATCTTCCAGCGTCACGTCCATCGAGACGAGCACGCGGCGGGTGAAGACGTCAGGATTGGCCGCCTGCCCCGGATCGTACGACAGCGCTTCCTCGTCATAGGCGGTGATCCGGCCGCGCACGATGAGGTCGGCCGTTTCCTCGTCATCGGTGAGGCGCAGCCGCGACTCGTTCTGAAATTCATTGATCACCCGCTCGGTCAACTGCTGGGTGAGGGTGAACTCCCGGGTGTCGTTGTCGAACGTCGGGATGTAGACGGTGTTCAGGTGGGCGGGCACCGGCGAGCGGAAGGAGTAGCCGCAGCCCGCCGCCGACAGCATCCCGAAGATCAGGAGCGCGGCCGCGAGCGCCTCGCGCCCCCATCTGGCGCGGCCGCTAGAACCCATCGCCCGTTCCACTGGCGAAGATGTCGGCCGGCACGTCGGACGTCTCGCGCGTCACGGTGAGTACCAGCTGGCGGTCGTGGAGCAGATCGCGCAACACCACCGAGCGGGGGCTCATCCGTCCCTCGACGGCCGCGAAGTCGGCGAACCGGACGCGGGCCAGCAGCCGGCCGCCCAGGCCGTGCCGCACCTCCACCAGCCGCCCGGTGGTCGCCTCCAGCGTGAAGGCCTGCACGCCCTCGGCGCCGGTTAGATACAGCGTGCGCCGGTCGCCATCGTTCGCGGCGGCCGTGTCCGTCGCCGCCGCCGCCAGCGCCCGGACGTCATAGGCGCCGAGCAGAGCGCCCAGGCTGCCGGGGCCGATGAAGGCGCGCTCCCCTGTCCGGGCGATGAACCGCGGATCGTCGAGGGCGCCGTGCAGCACCTCGCCCTCCCGTGGCAGCACGACCGTCAGGGAATCGCCCACCAGCCGCGCCCGCAGAATCGAGACGTCCTGGGGACCGAAGACCTCGGCCCGCAGCCGCCGCGGCGCGGCCCGGTACCAGACCACGCCATCGCCACGGTAGCGGCGCCGCCCTTCGACCAGGGTGATCGCCAGGATCCGCTTGGTGGCCGTGATCGCGGCGTACTGGTCGCCGAGCGTGGCGAGGAGTGGACCCGGGTCGACCCCTCCGGTGGCAGCCTCGCGGGCCTCGCGCTCCAGCGTCGTGGCGCATCCGGTGGCCGGGATGAGCGCCGCCAGCGCCAGGCGCCGGATGGTGGGCCAGCCCGCGCCCCGCGCCGAGGGGGGGCGCCGGCGCGGCGCCCGCGCGCGGGACGCGGCAGCGGATTCCAGGGTCGCCATCACGCGCTGGAAGCTAGGCGGGGCCGAGGGGGCTGCACAGGGAAGCGTCTCGCGCGGGCGGGCGCACGCGGGTGGCGGACCGCGGTGCCACGCGGCATCTTGCCGCCGCATGCGCCGTCGTCTCCTTCTCGCGGCCGGAGTCCTGCTCGCGGGCTGCGGCGACCGGCTCGATCCGACGCCGCCGGCGGAGGCGACGATGCCCCCCCCCACGTTCGCCCAGGTGTTCAGCGACCTGATCGTGGCGCGGGTGGATGCGCTGCCCGACACCGCCGCCTACCGCGCGCGCCGGGAAACGATCTACCGTCGGTACGGGGTCTCGGCCGCGGACCTCGAGCAGTTCGCCGCCGCGTACGGCGACCACGACGCGCTGATGGCCGAGATCTACCGCCGCGTCAGCGTCCGTCTCGACACACTGTACGGCCGGGGTCCGGGCCAGGACCTGGCGGCCGATTCCCTGCTCCGCGCCCAGCTCGCCCCCGCCGATTCGAGCGCCTCGATGGAAGCGACGATCGTCCCCGGCGTGCCCGACTCGGTGCTGCAGCAACGGCTCGCCCCGACGCCGGTGGATTAGCGGCTACTCCCACTCGATCGTCGCCGGGGGCTTGCTCGAGATGTCGTAGGTGACCCGGTTGACCCCGCGGACGTCGTTGATGATGCGATTGGCGATCCGCCCGAGGAGGTCGGGAGCGAACGGGAACCAGTCCGCCGTCATCCCGTCCCGCGACGTGACCGCCCGCAGCGCGACGACGTTTTCGTACGTCCGCGCGTCGCCCATCACCCCCACCGCCCGCACCGGCAGCAGGACGGCGAAGGCCTGCCAGATCTGATCGTACAGACCGGCGGCGCGGATCTCGTCGAGGAACACCGCGTCCACCGCGCGTAGCACCGCCAGCCGCTCGGCCGTCACTTCCCCCAGCACGCGGATCGCCAGGCCCGGACCGGGGAATGGATGCCGCATGAGGATCTCCTCGGGCAACCCCAGCTCGCGCCCCACCTGCCGCACTTCGTCCTTGAACAGCTCGCGCAACGGCTCGATAAGCCGGAGCCGCATCGTGTCGGGCAACCCGCCCACATTGTGATGCGTCTTGATGGTGGCCGAGGGCCCGCCCACCGAGTGCGACTCGATGACGTCCGGATAGAGCGTGCCCTGGACGAGATGATCGACCGCCTCGAGGTCCCCGGCCGCGGCCTCGAACGCGGCGATGAACCGGTGGCCGATCCGGCGTCGTTTCTCCTCGGGATCGGTCACCCCCCCTAAATCGTCGAGGAAGGCCGCCGACGCGTCCAGGACCTCGAGCCGGAACCCCAGTTCGCGGAACGTCTTCTCGACCTGCTCCCGCTCGCCTAGCCGCAGCAGCCCGGTGTCCACGAACAGGCAGTGGAGCCGGTCGCCGATGGCGCGGTGGACGAGCGCCGCCGCGACGGCGGAATCCACCCCGCCGGAGAGACCGCAGACCGCCCGCCCGCTGCCGACGGCGTCGGTGACGGCAGCGATCGCCCGCTCGACGAATGCCTGCATCGTCCAGTCGGGCCGGCAGCCGCAGATCCCGAAAACGAAGTTCGCCAGCACCTCGTCGCCGCGTTCGGTGTGGACGACTTCGGGGTGGAACTGGACGCCGTAGCGGCGGGTGGCCGGATTGCTCATCGCCGCGATCGTTCCGCCCTGTGACGCGGCGTGCCACGCGTACCCCTCCGGCAGGGACCGCACGTCGTCGCCATGGCTCATCCACACCGCCAGCGTCTCGCCCGCGGCGAATCCTGCGAACAGCTCGCCCGGATCCCGCACCGTCAGCGGGGCGCGCCCGTACTGACCGCTGGTGGCCCGCTCGACCGCCGCGCCCTCGACCAGCGCCAGCAGCTGCATGCCGTAGCAGATGCCGAGGAGCGGCAGCGGCAGCACGAAGAGGTCCGGCGCCGCGCGCGGCGCGTCCGGATCGTACACGCTCGACGGCCCGCCGGAG
>JBHENR010000061.1:0-11653 GCA_046262555.1 Gemmatimonadota bacterium
GCTTCCGGCGGGGGGGTCAAGTCCGGTTCCGGCGGGAGGGTCACGTCCGGGATTCCGACGTCGCCGTCGCCAATCGGCGTGCCGCTGACGCCGCCGTCGCCATTCGACGTCCCGCTGTTACCGGAGCTGCCCTTGCCGTCATTGAACTTCGAGCCGGCATAGATGTTGTTCCGGATCGCGACCTGGGTGAGGATCCGCCCGGCCATCGAGCCATCCGACGTCTCGTACTCCACCGCCACGTCGACCTGCTCGATCAAGTCGGCGCTGCCGGTCGTGTTGCCGTCGTTGTCGCGGTAGACAAACTGCAGGTTCGAGATCCCGTCAGCTACCCGTGACGTCACGCCGTTCACGGTGCGCACCAGGGCGCTGGAGTCAGGCTGGAACTCGTAGGCCACGACCTCGTCGGCCATCAGGCCGAAGTCCGCATCGTCTCCATCCCCGTTCAGGTCAGCCGTCCACGCGACCCGGGTCGCGGTGTGTTCGGTCAGGCCGGCATCGGCCGACACCCGCGGATCGTAGCCGGCGTTGCGCATCTCGCGGACCATCATGTCGACGCCGGCGCGCGCGTTCTGCGTCGCGGTGATGCCACGGTTCTGGGCCGCATGCACCTGATGCTGGACGCGAAACACCTTGGCGAGGCCGAGACCCATGATGCCCAGCACCACCAGCGCCATCAGCATTTCGACCAGCGTGAACCCGCGCGTCTGCGTGAGGCGAGGCGTCATGATCAGTATTTTCCGAGGAGGGTTGCGGTCCGGGTGCCGAACGTCCGTCCGCGCTCGCGCCACACGGCCGTCAGGACGACCCGCTTGAGGCCGGTCTCCGGCGTGTTGTCGGTGACGACCCAGGTCCGGGCCATGTTGACGTCACCGACCTCCACCGTGTCGGCGCCCGAGCTGATCGTGCCATACGCCTGCGACTGCAGCTGCTCGACCTTCTTGAGCAGCGCCTGGTCCGCCCGCGTCCGATTGGCCGAGCCGCGATTGGTCTGGGAGACGCTGGCGGAGAACCCGGCCATGCCCAGCACCCCGACGGTCATGATGGTCATCGCGACGACGACCTCGAGCAGGGTGAACCCGCGGGCGTTCCTCCGCAGGGCGATGCGCCCCCGAGCCCCCCGCCGCACGATGCAGAGCCAGCGCTTCACTTGGTCCGTCCTTCCGTGCGGGTCATCCCGCTGGCGAGGACGCGAATCGTCTGCTCGTGGTCGGCGTCGGCGATGGTGAGCGTCTGCGGGGCGTCGACCTGGCCGTTGGGATAGAACGTGATCGTCGTGGTCGTGCCCGCGCTGGGCTTGACGACCACCGCGTCCACGACCTTCTCGGCGCTCCCCAGCAGGGTCCACACGTTGGCCTCCGCCTGGTAGCGCACTTCCATGAGATTGGCGCCGGTCAGGCTGAACTGGTACGCCCGCTGCTCGGCGACCGAGCGGGCACGGGCGATGGCGAGCTTCGACTGCACCCGCCGCGCCTGCTCCACGACCCGATGGGCCCCAGACTGCGTCTGGATGGAGGGAATGACGACCGCCGAGACGATGCCGGCGACGGCCAGGGTGGCCATCATCTCGAAGAGGCTGAAGCCGCGCCGGCCGCGCGGAACGAATCGGGAACCGTGAGAGGATCGCTGCATGAAAAACCGCCCCCAATCGTTAAGGGCGGCAAAGTGCCGATTCCACATGGCCAATCGCCATGCGACAGCTGGCTGTCCCCGCCGGATGTGGCCAGGACCCTTTAGCTTTGCGCCCCCTGATTACTCAGGGTTTGCCCTCGTTTGGCCCACCGTTCTGCAAGCGCCATACCACAATTGGTCCTGTTTGCGCCATCTGCAGATAGGTAACCCACTTAGCGGCTCGTGCACCGACCCCGCATCCGCTAGAGGACCTCGCGCCAGGCCGTAATCTGCAAGGCCCCACCGGCTTCCACCGCAATCCAGGCCTCGAGCGACCGCCCCGCCGGCCCACTGGCGCCGGTGGCGGTGACGCGGATCCCGCCCGGGGCCGGAGCCCAGCGGGCGCGGTAGCTGCCCGTCTCCAGCCGCCCGGCCAGGCTGTCCGGTCGCAAGCCCCGTGCCGGCACCTCGGCGACGGCCGCCAGCACGTCCGCCAGACCGGCCTCGGCCAGCGCCAGCGCGGCGGCATGGTCCCGGTGGTTGCCCGCCAGCGCGAGGTCCACGCTGGCGGCGACGGCCGCCCACAGCGCCAGCGCGGCCAGCGCGATCAGCGCCCAGAGCACCACCGGCAGAGCGGTCCCGCACGCGCCGCCCGGTCGGGCGGCGGAGCGGGGGGTGTGGCGCGACCGCCGCCTCATGGCGGCGGGGGGTTGCGCCGCGCGGCGCCCCACTCGACGACCACGGGCGCCGTTCCCCGGCTTCCGACCACTACCGCCCGGGCCACTGTGTATCGGACGAGCGCGGCCCGGGGACCGGGCCCGAGTTCCTCTCCTTCGCCGCCGCGGAAGTAGAACCGCAGTGAATCGGGCCAGGCGGCGGGAAGGCGGGGCCCCCCGTTGACCCCCCGCCGCCAGACCCCTGCCGCCGCCGCCCACGCGAGGCGCTCGTTGGGATTCGACCCCGTCGGCAGCAGCGTCCCGTTGCCGTTCCAGTCGGCCGAGAACTCGAGCGTCTCAGCCGCCAGCCGCGTGACGCCGCTGGCGGCCGCCCCCGTCGGGTCGTAGCCCGCCCCGCGCCACTCCCCCTGCCACACCGTGGCGGCGGCGCGGAGCTCCTGCCAGCGGCTCTGGGCGGCGGTCAGCCGGGCCACGGCCCGATTTCCCGCCGCGCAGAGTGCCAGCGCCGCCCCCGTCACCAGCAGCCCGACGGTGGCGGCGACGAGCAGCTCGAGCGTGGTGAACCCGGCGCGCTGCGCGCTCACGGATCCAGCGCGTCCGCGCACGGCGCCCCCTCCGCGAAGCGGCGTGTGACCAGGACGACGGGCGCGCGGGAGGCCCCGGCGGCAATCGCCTCCACCCGCGCCTCGGCCAGACAGGCCCCGCGCGGAACGACCTCCCAGGCGATGGCCCCGGCGCGAGGCCCCCAGGCGATCCCCTGGCTGCCGGTGGTCTCGGGGCGCCAGGGCCCGGACCGCCACGCCTCCAGCCACGCCTCCGCCGCGGCCAGCGCGAGGGCGCTGTCCAGGGCGCGGGTCCGCGACCGCTGTCCGTGGGCGATGCCCGCCGCCACGGCGAGCGCCCCGAAGCTCAAGAGGAGCAGGGCGACCGCGACCTCCAGCAGCGAGCCTCCGCGCGCGGTCATGGACTGACGGCTCCGGTGGGCGCGACCTGGACACGATGCCAGCGCGCGTCCGGATCAGTGGTGGGATAGATCCAGGCCGTGCTGTACAGGCTGCTCGTTCCCCGGGCCGTGAAGAGGATCACCTGGTTGGAGGCGGTCGTGCGCAGCGTGAGGCCCGCTGGCAGGCTGCGCCGCAGGACGCCCGTCCCCCCCACTGGCAGGGGTCCGCCCTCGACGCGCCAGCCAGCGCCGAGGGTGTCGAGCACCACCCGCACGGTCTGGCCGCTGAGGATCGCCCGCACGCGCGCCCGGGCCAGGTCTCCGCGCAGCTCCCGGGCCGCGCCGCCCGCGGCGAATCGCCGCTGCGCCCGCGCGAGCGGGGGCGCAGCGGCGGCCAGCAGGATGCCGAGCAGCACGAGCACGGTGAGCGCCTCGATGAGACTGAAGGCACCGCGTCCCCGGCGTGTTGTGCGATGGCGAGCTGGCCGGCGGCGTAGAGTTCGCCTGCGGATCATGACGCCGCGATCGAGGGAGAGTGGGGCGGGCGGAACGTGGGCCCTCAGGACCCTCTAGCAGTCGTCTCCGAGGACGATGCCGCCGCTGACCGAGCTCACGCACCAGACCTTCTCGGAAGACTGGTGCTGGGTGACGATCTGGATGACGGCGTCGTCGACGCTGGCTGTCACCGAGACCCCGATCGAGGCCTTGAACGGCGGGCTCTCCGAGCTGCCCCCGGGCGCGAGCGAGAACTCCTCGTAACGTCCGAACTGGGCGTAATACTGCTCCTCGGCCTCGAGCGCGTTGCGCAGGTCGCTCTTCGCGGCCGCATCGAACGCTTTGGAGGTCACGGTATGAAACCGCGGCACGGCGAGCGCCACCAGAATGGCCATGAAGGAGACGACCACCAGCAGCTCGATGAGCGAGAAGCCGCGCGTCGACGCGACCCGGGCGGGGTGTCCCAGCGGTTGGGTGGCAGGCATCATCATGGTCTCCAGGCCAGACAATTCGCAAGGAGCGGGCCACAACCCGTCCGGCGGCCGCGGGGTTCGACTCGGCTTCGGTTCGCGGGGCAAGCTGCCGTCGGCGGGCCGTCTCTTCGAGTCGATCCGCGGGGACAAAAAAAGCGCGGCGCGATAGCCAGGGGCCTCGCGCCGCGCCGGAACAGGTCGTGCGGGTGAGGCTTTAGCAATCAGAGCCCGAAACGATGTTGCCCGTGTCGGAGTTGACGCAGTAGTCATTGCCGTCAACGTGCGCCGCCGTCATCTCGTACCCCGTGGCGTCGCCCGAGGTGACGTCGATCGTCACGCCGGTCGAAGCGTCCACGTCCAGGTCGGCGAGGTCCGCCGCGTACGACTGGTTGTCGGCGAAGTAGCCTTCCTGCGCCGTCATGGCGTTGCGAAGATCCGTCTTGGCGGCTGCGTCGAACGCCTTGCCCTTGGTGCTGGCGAAGCGCGGAATCGCAATCGCGGCAAGGATGCCGATGATCACGACGACGATCAGCAGCTCGATCAGGGTGAAGCCCTTGTTGTTTCTCACGACTCTGCTCCTTGTGTCTTCGGTTGTGATCCGGCTCGGATCTCGTTAGTGGAACCGCGGCCGGTTAGCCCCCGGAAGTGGTTCCCCTCCTTTGCAAGAGCGGTGCCACACCTGTTCCAACCCCGCCCCTGACAACCCAAGTTATTGCCGGGTGGCAGGTTGCACAAGCGGCCGGCGGGTCGTGACGGCCGTCGCGCGGAGGGGTGTCAGAATGCCACGGCGGGCGTTCGTGCAGTTTGCCCTACGGCGGGCAGATGACCGGTCAGGCCGACTGCAGCCCGTACCGGTCGATCTTGCGGTACAGAGTGGAGGGGTCGATGCCGAGGATTTCTGCCGCCCGCGCCTTGTTGCCCTCGGTTTTCGCCAGCACCCACTGGATGTACGCCTGCTCGATCGTCTCCATCGTGGGCGTGGGCGCCGGGCCCTCGTCCACCAGCGGCTCGTCGGGCCGCTCCCGAATCTTGGGCGGCAGCTCCGGCAGATCGATCCGGCGCCCGGGCGCGCCCCCCTTGCGCCAGCCGGCGAGCACCAGTAGCCGCTCGAGCACGTTCTCCAGCTCGCGCACGTTGCCGGGCCAGTCGTAGGCGCACAGCGCGCGGAACGCGCGTTCGGTGAAGATCTGGTCCTGCGAGCGGTTCCCCCCCGGCATCGAGTCGGGAAACCCCGCCCCCCCCAGCACGTGCTCCAGCAGGAGCGGAATGTCCTCGCGCCGCTCCCGGAGCGGCGGGATCGTGATGGGAATGACGTTCAGCCGGTAGAAGAGGTCCTGGCGGAAGCCCCCCCGTTCAACCTCCTTCTCCAGATTCTTGTTGGTGGCGGCCAGGATGCGGACATCCACCGGCACCGCTTCGGTCGCCCCCACCGGGATGATCTCCCGCTCCTGCAGCACCCGCAGCAGCTTGACCTGGATCGCCGGAGTGGTATCGCCGATCTCGTCGAGGAACAGGGTGCCGCCGGCGGCGACGGTGAACAGCCCCTCCTTGTCCCGGATGGCACCCGTGAACGACCCCTTCACGTGGCCGAAGAGCTCCGACTCCAGCAGCGGCTCGGGCAGGGCGCCGCAGTTGATGGCGACGAATGGCCCCCGGTTGCGGATCGACTGGAGGTGGATGTAGCGGGCGAACAATTCCTTGCCGGTTCCGCTCTCCCCCATCAGCAGGACGGTGCTTTCGGCCGGCGCGACCTGGAGCGCGACGCCCAGCACCTCGAGAAACGGCTGGCTCGTCCCGACCGGGTCGGCGCGCATGGCGTGGTCGGAGCGGCGCTGCAGCGCCTGGTTCTCGCGCGACAGCTTGACGTTCCGCTCTTCGAGCGCGTGCATCTCGAGCGCCTGGCGGGCATTCAAGACCAGCTCCTGATTCTTGTAGGGCTTCTTGAGGTAGCGGAAGGCGCCTTCGTTGCAGGCCTGCATGGCGACGTCCTCGTCGCCCTGCGCCGTGATCAGGATCACCTTGGCGAGCGGATCCAGCGCCCGCGCCTGCTTCAGCACCGCGATGCCGTCGCGGCCGGGCAGTCGCAGGTCGGTGATGACGAGATCCGCCGGGCCCTGATCCTTCAGCCAGGCGACCGCTTCGTCGCCGTTGGCGGCGGCGGCGATGTCGAAGCCATTGCGCTTGAAGAGCACCGACAGGGCCTCGCGGACCCCGGCCTCGTCGTCGACCAGCAACACGCGGGGGAGCCGTTCCTTCATCCGGACAAGGTACCGTGCAGCCGGAGGAGTGGCCTAGGAAGCGCGCGGCAGCGCAATGCGGAACGTCGAGCCCTCACCGGCTGCGCTGTCCACCCATACCATGCCGCCATGCAGGTCCACGATGCGGTGCACGATCGCCAGCCCCATCCCGAACCCCGAGGGGCGGGTGGTGAAAAACGGGTCGAAGATGCGGTCGCGGACGTCGGCCCCCACGCCCGGGCCGTTGTCTCGCACCTCGAGGGCGACATACGGCCCGGACGCGCGTTCCAGCCCCGGCAGCTGGGGATTGCCCCCCAGCCGCACTTCGATCCGCGCCTGCCGCGTCCCATTGACGGCGGTGCGGGCGTTGGCGAGGAGGTTGAGACACACCTGCTTCAGCAGATTATGGTCGCCCTCCACCCAGTTGGGACGGAGCGGTCGGGTGAAGACGACGCCGGGCGCGGCTGAGCCCGCCGACACCCGGTCCACCTCGACCGCATCCTCAATCACGTCCGCCAGGTCGAGCCGCACGCGCGACCGGAGCGTCATGCTCGAAAACGACATGAAATCGCCGATCAGGGCGGTCAACCGGTCGGTCTCGCGCACGATGAGGTCGCGCAGCCCGCTGTCCTCGCCTGACGTCGCGCCGGCGGGCTCGGCATCGACGGGACGGCCGTCGCCCCCCAGCAGCTCGACCGCCGAGCGGATCGCCGCCAGCGGATTCCGGATCTCGTGCGCCAGCCCGGCCGCGAGTTCCGCCACCGCCTTGAGGCGCTCCGCCTGACGCACCAGCTCCTCGAGCCGCTGCACGTGCTCAACGTCCTTGAGAATCGCGGCCGCGCCCTTCTTACGGCCGCGCGGATCGTAGAGGACGGTTGTCGCCACGTGGAACGGGCGCTGCCGGCCGGCGGCGTCGGGCAGCTTGAGCTCGGACTCCTCGCCCTCCCGCTCGCTGCGCAACGTGGTGAGCAGCAGCTGATACAACGCCGCCAGGCCGCCTTCGTCGGCGTCCCGCAGCTCGCTGGCCACCGGGACGCCGCTCAGGCCGAGCTGGGCGCGCGCGGTGTAGTTGACGAAGTCGATCTCCTCCTCGGCGTTGATGGAGAGGATGCCGCTCTCGACCGTGTTGAGGATGTCCTCGGCGTCGATGCGGGCGTCGGCGAGCTGCTCCTCGAGTTCCGCGAGCCGCGCGCGCTGCGCCCGCAGCCGGGTCGCGGCCAGGCCGCTGGCGAGGCCGACCACCAGGAACACGACCGCGACCAGCGCCAGGCTCCACAGAATCGAGACCAGCTGGCCCGACAGGTTGGGGAGCTCGATGAGGCCGGCTTCGGCCGGCAGCAGCGGAGCGATCTGCCACCAGGCGATGGCCAGATAGGCGGCGGCGCTCCAGAGCGCCGTCAGGACGCCGCCGCTGAAGCCCATCAGCAGGCCCGCGACCGCGATCAGGAGCACGTAGATGAAGGCGAATTCGCTGCCCACGCCCCCCGTCAGCAGAATCGCGGTGGAGATGAGCAGCAGATCGTGAATGATCTGCGCGGCGAGGAAGGCGCGGCCGATCGGCCACCGCCGGGCCCACAGCAGCGAGCCGGCGGTCCAGGCCAGCGGGATGCCGACGATCAGAACGACGAGGGGAATCGGCGAGGGCACGCCCACGCCCGTCGTCCGCACCACCGTCGCGGCCAGCGCCAGCGCGTTCGCCATCGACAGGCGGGCGATGTAGACGCCGGTCAGCAGCCGGCGTTCGTCGAGCGCGCCGAGCGAGCTGGGGAGAGGTCGCAGCATGGGCGACAAACATGCGCCTTCGGCCCGAAAAGCGCGATAGCGCCGGGCGGCGGATCCGCCTCAGGCCGGTGGGCGAACGGGAGTGGGCGGCGGCAGGCGCAGCGTGGTCGACGCGTGGAACAGGCTCTCCGGGTCACCGATCAGGAACAACTCGGAGAACCGCTCGAAGGCGTTGGACGGCCGGACGTGAAGCCGGAGGTTGGTGGCCCCCGTGGGAACGTCGTAGACGATGTCGACGGCGTAGGATTCGCCGGGAGCGAGCGAACGGCCAAAGAGACCGGACGTCCCATTGAGGGCGCGCTCACCCGCGCCCGAGCGCGCGAGATGATCCTTGTCGTTCGCCAGCAGGACAGCGTCCGGCTCTTCGAGCCCGAGCGTGGCCCGCAGCGCGTCGCTGCTGTAGCGGAGCGTGACGATCGTGAACACCCCCTCCGGAGTGACCCGGTTCGCGCCCGCGCCCAGCGCGATCGCCTGCCGGACCTGGGTGATCTCCACCCCCACGTGACAATCGAAATACACCCCGCAGAACGCCATCCGCGTACCCGGCTCGAGGACTCGCGGCGCGCTGGTGACGGATGCGGCCGCCAGGGTGGCGCCATACAACACGACCCACCCCACTCCCACGATCAGCAGACGCGGCACCCAGTGCCGCCGCCCGGTGACCAGCGCGAAGCCGCCGAGGGCGGCCACGCTCACACCCAGCGCGATCGTGGCGAGCACGAACAGCATGCCGAGCTCATCCAGGAAGCTCATCGTGCCGCGGCCCTACCTCGACCGCGCCGCGCCGATCAGCGCCTCCATGTGATCGAGGTAACGGGTCAGCGCGGCATTCCCCTTGGGAGTCAGGCGATACTCCGTGTGGGGCACCCGCCCGTCGAACCCCTTGTCGCAGTGGACGTAGCCGGCCGTCTCGAGCTTGCGGGCATGCACGCTCAAGTTGCCGTCACTGATCCGCAGCAGGCGCTTGAGCTCATTAAAGGAGAGCTGGTCGGCGGCCGCCAGCGCGCTGATGATCCCCAGCCGGCTGCGCTGGTGAATGAGCGGATCCAGCTGATGCGCTGACTGCGGCGCCCCGCTCACCGCCTGCAGCGCGTCGCCCGCCGCGCGTGGCCCGGGACGCGCGGCGGCGTCGCCGGCCACCCGGCGGGCCGCCCCGCTAGCCACCGTGCTTCCACGCGATGAGGGTGCCGAAGAGCAGGTGCAGTCCGCCGAACCCCGCGGCCAGAATGAGATCGGCCCATCCCGGTGGCGGCGCCGCGCTCCACGCCGGGCCGCCAGCGGCGGGCCCCGGGGGAAACGCCAGCAGGGTCGCCGCCCCGGCCAGCATGAACGCGCAGCCCATGACGGGGATCACCCGGATGGAGAACGCTCCACCGGTGACGACGCCGGCGCCATACAGCAGCAGCCAGGCACCGGGGAGCAGATCCGCCCAACCCGCGCGAAACAGCACCAGGGTAAGCAGCGCCGCGCTCACCATCGGGGGCACGAGCGCCAGCAGGAAGCGCCGGCCCGGCCGGGACAGCAGCGCCGCATCCGTCCGGCGGGCTTTCCAGGCGGTGGCGGCGAGCGTCACCGGGCAGGCCAGTGCGGCGGCGCCGAGCCAGACAGCCAGCCACCCCCCCGCGGTCGGCTCCCGGGCCGCCAGGTACGCCGCCAGCAGTCCCACCGCGCCCACGGCGATCTCGCCGAGACCGGACACCGCGGTGAAACGCGTGGAGCCCTCCATCTCATGGCGGATGAAGCGCAGATCGTCTTCGGCGTGGGAATGGAGGGCGCGGGGGGACGGCGACATGACCCCAGCCTATCACCTCTCCTACCAGCTGTCAAGTACTTTGCTCTGTAAAGTCACGCGTCAGCGCGTCAGCGCGCGAATCTGGGCCAGCCCTTCGGGTGTCCAGCTCGGCGGTTCGGCCGCAGCCGCGATCGCGTAGGCGGTATGGAAGATGAGTCGCGCCACCCGCGCCGCCTTGTCGGCATCGATCTTCTCCACCTCATCGGAGGGCCGGTGGTAATCCTCGTGCACGCCGGCGAAGAAGAACAGCGCCGGGATCTCCAGGCGGGCGAAATTGAAGTGGTCGCTGCGGAAGAAGAACTGCTCCTCCGGCCACAGGTCGTGCGACACCGTCAGGCCCAGCGCCGGATGGTCCGCCGCGACGTGCAGGACGAGCGGACCCAGCGAGGAATACTCCTGCCCGATCACCACGATGCTGTCGGGCGCATTGCGGCCGATCATGTCGACGTTGATGTTCGCCACGATGCTTTCGACCGGCACCGTGGGATGATCGCTGAACCAGCGCGAGCCGAGGAGCCCCTTCTCCTCCCCGCTCACGGCGAGGAAGAGCAGCGAGCGGGCCGGCGGCTCGCTGAGCGCAGCAAATGCCTGCGCCACTTCGACCAGCGCCGCCGTGCCGGAGGCGTCGTCATCCGCCCCATTGTAGATCGAGTCGCCGGTGGCGTCGGCGGTGCCGATCCCGACGTGATCCATATGGGCGCTGAAGACCACATAGGTGTCCCGCAGCTGGGGGTCGCTACCCCGCAACAGCGCCACCACGTTCGGGGGCTGGTCGGCCTCGAGGACGGCGGCGGGGGCGGCGAAATGGGCGTCCACCCCGGCCAGCATCACGCGCTCGGCCGGGGCGGCGGGCAGCGTCGCGACATCGACACCGGCGCGCGCGAACACCGCCGCTGCGGCGGTGCGGGTGAGAAAGAACACGGGTATTTCATCCGGATCGACCAGCCCGCGCGACGGCTGGGCGGCCTGCCGGGCAAACTGCCCGATCGCCGCGGCCGGGAACTCGGGCGCCAGCAGCACCACGAGAGCGCTCGCCCCGGCCTCCTGCGAGGCTGCCCGCGCCCGGGTCGAGGCCAGCCGCCAGGCGCGGTCGTACCCGCCCGGCAACGAGACGGCCATGACCTGACCCTTCACCGCCGCCCCCGGCGGGAGCGCGCTGTCGGAGATCACGCCCACGTAAATGATGGCGCCATGCCCCATCGCCGCGTCGGGGTAGGGCGGCGCCGGGGCGACGAAGTAGTCGATCCCGTAGCTCAGCATCCGATTCTCGCCGCTGACGACCGTTCCGAAGTGGACCGCCGTCGTGTCCAGCGCCCGGAGTGGCAGGGGATACCGCTGCAGAAAGGTCCCGTCGTCCCCCTTGGGCGCCAGCCCGAAGGAAGCGAATTCGTCGGCCAGATACGCCGCCGCCCGCTCCAGCCCCGGGCTCGGCGTGTCCCGGCCGGCGTTCTCGTCGCTCGCCAGCCAGGCGATTCGCTCGTACATCTCCGCCGGCGTGATCGTCGCCAGGGCTCCCTCCAGTGAGATCCCTGCCCCGCCCGACCCCGACTCGGCGTGCATGCCGGAATTGGCGCACCCCCCCAATACCGAAGCGACCACACAGGCCACGATCATCGCCACCCATCCGGCGCGGCGCAGGACATCGG
>JBHENR010000062.1:0-8134 GCA_046262555.1 Gemmatimonadota bacterium
AAGCACCCAGGTGTTGTAGCCGGCGCCGGCATAGATGTCGGCGACCGCGTCCCCCTCGTCGACGTCGATCCAGTCGAACACTTCGATCGGCTTCGACGTCGCATCACGGGCGACCTCGGCGCTCCGGCGACCTTCGGCGGCCAGGTTGACGGGCGCATCCTCCTGGGCCAGCGCGACGGAGCCGGGCAGGGCGAGCATCAGGGCAGGCAGGGCAAGCATCTGCAAGGCATGCAGGGTGCGGGGCATGGGCTCCTCGATGGTCAGAGAGATGTCATGGCTGGCTGGGTGAAGAACACAATCTACTCCCGGCCCGGCGGCCCGCCCGGCCCGCCCCGGGGCCCGATCCGCCGGTCCCTGCCGGAGCGCCGCTCCGGGGCCCCCGCCGGGCGCGGATCCGGCCCGGCCTGGCGCCGCTCCTTCCCCGAGCGGCGGTCCTTGCCCGACCGGCGGTCCATGCCGATCGGCCCTTCGACGCCGAACACGACCGGCCGGCGCGTCAGCTCCGGCGGCGCCGCCGACCGCAACCACTCGTAGGACCACCCCGCCGCGATCATGCCGGCGATCGGGGCCACCCAGTAGAGCCAGTGGGTGTCCCAGATGCCCCGCGCCACTGCCGGCCCCAGCGACCGGGCCGGATTCATCGAGGCGCCGGTCAGCCCGCCGCCCATCAGGATGTCCGCGATGATGACCGCCCCGATGGCGAGGCCGGCGAAGCCCGGTGTAGCCCGCGCGTCGGTCGCTACGGCGACGATCACGAACATCAGCGTGAACGAGAGGACCCACTCCACGGCAAAAGCCGGGCCGACCGCTACCGAAGGGACCGTCGCGCCGCCATCCCCGACCGGGCCGAGCAGGGCGACGAGGAACAGCGACGCGGCGACGGCACCGACGCACTGGGCCGCGATGTAGACGAGCGTGTCGCGGGTCGGGAACCGTCCCATCGCCCAGAACGCGAGCGTCACCGCTGGATTGATATGTCCGCCCGAGAGGTGCCCGATGGCGTAGACCATGGTCATGATCACGAAGCCAAAGGCGAACGCCACCCCCAGCATCCCCAGCCCGCCCCCCGCCTGGGTATTGGCGTACACGGCGCCGGTGCCGATGAGGACCAGCAGAAACGTGCCGATCCCCTCCGCGCACGCACGCTTGCCCAGAACCTGCAGACCCGTTTGTGACATCACGTTTCCCCTCTCATTTGTGGTACGGCTCTCCGCGCAGGATCGTCCAGGCGCGATACAGTTGTTCCGCCAGAACCACCTGGGCCAACTCGTGCGAGATCGTCTGGCGGCCGAGGCTCAGCGATCGCCCCGCCGCCGTCACCACCGCGGGGGCGAGACCCCCGGCGCCGCCGACGGCGAACACCGCCCGGCGGACCCCGCCATCGCGCCACTCCCCAAGCAACTCGGCCCAGGCGGGCGAATCGAGCAGTTCGCCACCCGGCGTGAGCGCGACCAGCCGGTCGCCGGGGCCGATGGCAGCCGCCCGCAACAATCGCTCACCTTCCTCCGCCACGCCAGTGGGATCATCCCCGCGCGCGGCCTTTACCTCGCGCCGGGCCGCCGGCCCGTACCGCTCGAGGCGAGCCAGGTAGTCCGCCATCGCTGCCTGCGCCCACGCCGCTCGTACCCGATCCACCGCCAGGATCTCGAGCCGCACCGTCAGGCGTAGATGCCCCGCAATTTATGCACGAACGCCACTCGCCGGATGGCCAGCATGTAACACGCGGTCCGCATGTTTACGTCATGGGTCCGCGACAGATCCAGCGTGTCGTGGAAGGCATTGACCATGATCTTCTTGAGCCGCTTCTCCACTCGCTCGCGACTCCAGTAATACCCTTCCCGGTTCTGCACCCATTCGAAATAGCTCACCGTCACGCCGCCGGCGTTGGCCAGGATGTCCGGGATGACGAACACCTCCTTGTCGTCGAGGATCGCATCCGCCGGCGCCGTCGTCGGACCGTTGGCTCCCTCGCAGATGATGCGGGCCTGGATCCGGCCGGCGTTCGCCTGGGTGATCTGGTTTTCCGTCGCCGCCGGGATCAGCACGTCGCAGGGCAACTCCAGCAGATCCCGGTTCGTGATCAGCTCGCCGCCGTCGAATCCGGCGAGATATTTGTGCGCTCGCACCTGGCTCGCGGCGGCTGCCAGGTCCACCCCGGCGGGGTTATGAAACGCCGCCGTGTGATCGCTGATCCCCACCACCACCATCCCCTGCTGCGCGCACAGCCGGGCGGCGGTCGAGCCGACGTTGCCGAATCCCTGCACCACGACCCGGGTGCCCGCCACCGGCAGGCCGAAGTGCTTGAGCGCTTCGATGATCACCAGCATGCAGCCGCGGCCGGTGGCGTCCCGCCGCCCCAGCGAGCCGCCCATCTCGATCGGCTTGCCGGTCACGATCGCCGTCACGGTGTGGTGCACGTGCTGGCTGTAGGTGTCCATGATCCACGCCATCACCTGCTCATTGGTGTTGAGGTCCGGCGCCGGCACGTCGCGCTCCGGCCCGAGCAGCCCCATGATTTCGGCGGTGTAGCGGCGGGTGAGGGCCTCGAGCTCGCGCTCGGACATGTTGGCCGGGTCGCAGATGACACCCCCCTTGGCGCCACCGAAGGGGATGTTGACGACGGCGCACTTCCAGGTCATCCAGGCCGCCAGCGCCTTGACCTCGTCGAGCGTGACGTCGGGCGAGAAGCGGATCCCGCCCTTGGCCGGCCCGCGGGCGATGTTGTGATGCACCCGATAGCCCGTATAGACCTCGATCTCGCCGCTGTCGAGCTTGACCGGCAGCGAGACGATGACCTGCTTGTCGGGATGGCGGAGGATCCGGTAGACGCCGGGGTCGAGGTCGAGCAGATCGGCGGCGCGGTCGAACCGCGACATCATCGCTTCGTACGGGTTCGACTCGTCGATGACCAGGCCCGACTCAGGATTCACGTATGCACCTGTCGGTCGAGAGAACGGTGTTGCGCCGGCATGCCGGGTCGATCTCGGGATGCGATCGCGAAAAATGTAAGCCGCGGCTCTCGTGGCGCAAGCTGGCGCAGGCCACGATCAGCGTCCCCACCAGATGGAGATTGGCCAGCTCGGCGCCATCGGGATCCCGCGGCCGTCGCGGAATCGCGGAGGCCAGCTCGTTCAGCGCGGCGGCGGCGGCGGCCAGCCCCGCGTCATCCCGCACGATGCCGGCGCCCGCCCAGACGACCTGCCGAATCGCCGCGCGGAGCGCCGGTCCCTTCCCCACCCCCACGGGGGCCGCTTCCTCTGCCGGGAATTCGGGCGCAGCAACCACCGGCATCGGCTCCGCCAGCAACGCCGCGGCGGCGTGGGCTGCCCGATCGGCGAACACCACCGCCTCGAGCAGCGAGTTCGACGCCAGCCGGTTCGCCCCGTGGACCCCGGTGCAGGCCACTTCGCCGGCGGCGAGCAAACGGCGCAAGCCGGTACGGGCCTCGAGATCGGTCTGGACTCCGCCGCAGACATAGTGCGCCGCCGGCACCACCGGGAGCCATTCCTCCGGCGGGTCGAGACCCCGCTGGCGGCACGTCTCCAGAATGTTGGGGAACCGCTCGGCGAAGCGGGCTGCGCCGATCGGCCGGCAGTCGAGCCACACGTGCTCGGCGCCCGAGCGACGCATCTCGGCGTCGATGGCCCGCGCCACGATGTCGCGCGCCGCCAGGTCCCCGCCCGGGGTGCCGCTGAGCAGCGCGCGCCCCGCGCCGTCGCGCAGAATCGCCCCCTCCCCGCGGACGGCTTCGCTGATGAGGAACGGACGCGCCTCCACCGGATACAGCGCGGTCGGGTGGAACTGCATGAATTCGAGGTTGGCCACCGGCGCGCCGGCGCGCCACGCCATGGCGATCCCGTCCCCCGTCGCGATCGCCGGGTTGGTGGTATAGCGATAGACCTGGCCACAGCCGCCCGTCGCGAGGACCGTCGCCCGCGCGCGGACGGCCACCAGCTCGCCCCGCTCCCGGTCGACCGCGACGGCGCCGCTGCACCACCGGTCGGACCCGGCGCCCGCCATCCACAGCTCCAGCGCGCAGTAGTGTTCGTGAATCACGACGCCCGCTCGGGCCGCCGCGTCGAGCAGGCCGCGCTCGATCGCCCGGCCGGTCAGGTCATCAGCCCGCACGATCCGTCGCGCCGAGTGGCCGCCCTCCCGCGCCAGCGACAGTTGGGTCGCGTCGTCACGCTCGGCAGTAAAGGCCACGCCATGCGCCACCAGCTCCCGCACCCGCGCCGGGCCGCTCTCGACCAGCAGCCGCACCGCGGCCTCATCGCACAGCCCCGCGCCCGCCGCCAGCGTATCCGCGATATGCGCTTCGAACGAGTCGAGCGGGTCCATCACCGCCGCGATGCCGCCCTGGGCGTAGTTGGTGTTGGCCTCCGAGTCTTCTTTTTTGGTCAGCATCGTGACGTCCCCGTGGGCGGCGGCCTTGATCGCGAACGACAGGCCCGCGATGCCGGTGCCCAGAACGAGCACGTCGGTCTCGATCACGCGCACCGGCGTCACTCGTTCCAGGCGATGGCATCGCGCACCAGGCCTTGCAGGAGCTGCGGGTCGTGCGGGACGAGCCGCCGGCGCAGCACCCCCACCGGCCGGTCGCCGAACCAGGCGGGTTCGCACTTGATGGCGTCCTTCTCCGTCATCACGAGCGCCGCGCCGGGATGGGCGGCCCGCAGGGCGGCGACGTCGCTACACGTAAACTGGTAATGGTCGGGCCAGGCCACGACCGCGGTCACCGGGTGGCCGGCCTGGGCGGCGAACCGGGCGACCGATGCCGGCCGGGCGACGCCCGTTAGCGCGACGATCGGCCGGTCGCCGGCCGCGAAGGGTTCGCTCCCGCCGGTGCGCCAGGCAGCGAGCGACGCGGTCCCGCCATCGGCCCACGCCGCCGCCGTGCCCGGGAGCTCCCGCCACCAGGCCGCGAAGGCGGCCCCGATGGTCCCGCGCGGCCACGGCTCGCGGCGCGGATCGACCCCGCTGACGATCCAGGCGCCATTGGGCGGCCGCCATGCGGGGCCCTGCCGGAGCGGGCCTGCCGGCAGGCACCGGGCCGGCGCCTGCAGGTCATCGGCCGTGAAGGTGATCAGATCGAGGGAGCGGCTGACCCGCCGGTGCTGGAGCGCGTCGTCGAGCAGCAGGCAGTCGAACCCCGTAACCGCGGCCAGCGCGCGGGCCGCGGCGCTTCGATCGGCGCCCACGCCGACCCAGACGCCGGCGCGCGCCAGGAGCGCCGCCTCGTCTCCCCACTTCAGCGCCGCCCCGGCCGGCGCGCCCGGCGCCAGCGGGCGCAGCACGCCGGTCCCCCGCGCGGCGCGCCCGTACCCCCGCGTCACCACCACGGCGACGGCGCCTGCGGGCAGGCCGTCGGCGAGAAGCCACTGGACCAGGCTCGTCTTGCCGCCGCCGCCGACGGTGACGTTGCCGATTCCGATGGCGGGGGCGGGAAGCCGGTCGGCGGGGCCCAGCCGCGGGCGGTGCAGCCTGTATTCCGCCACCGTGCCCCACGCCCAGCCGAGCGGCCGGGCCGCCTCGCGCCAGGCGCGCGCTCCGCGGCCTCCCGCACCGTCGAGCGCCCGCCGGGCCCATCCCCGCACCGGGGCGCGCTCGACGACGGGCACCGCGTCGAGGTCATTCATCGCTGGGGAATGGCGCGCGGAGCGCGGCGCCGAGGCGACAGCCGCATGGCGCGTTACACCGTGACCCCGCGCTCACTCTCGCTGATGAAGGTGAGGAGCCGGACGATCTCCGGGTACGGATGGAGATCCTCCCGGGCGCGCTCGAGCGCCTGGGTGATGTTGAGCTTGGAGTTGAAGAACAGCCGGTACGCCCGCTTGAGCTCCTGCTTGACGTTGTCGGGAAAGCCGCGGCGGTCCAGTCCGACGCCGTTCAAGCCTGACAGCACGGTCGGATTTCCCGCCGCGCGGACGTACGGTGGAATATCCTTGATGACGCGCGAGGCCCCGCCGACCATGGCGTGGGCGCCGATCCGGACGAACTGGTGGACGGGCGTCATGCCGCCGATGATCGCCTGCTCGTCGATCGTGACATGGCCCGCGAGGTTGACGGCGTTGGAGAGGATCACGCCATCCCCGATCTGACAGTCATGCGCGACGTGGACGTACGCCATCAGTAGACATCCGTCACCGATCTGGGTGCGTCCCAGCGCCCGCGTGCCCCGGCTGACCGTGACGTATTCGCGGATCACGGTGTCATTCCCCACCACGCAGGTCGTGTGCTCTCCCTCGTACTTCAGATCCTGCGGATCGCCGCCCAGCACCGCGCCGTAGTGGATCGCGCACCGCTCGCCCACAGCGGTGTCCCGCTCGAGCATCACGTGAGCGGCGATCCGAGTCCCCGCGCCGATCGACACACCGGGCCCGATGATGGCGTAGGGGCCGATCCGGACGTCGTCGCCCAGCGTGACGCCGGGGTCCACGATGGCGGTGGCATGGACGCCGGCGGCCAGCGACTTCAACGCGACACCAGCGAGGCCATCAGCACCGCTTCCGCCACCACGACACCGTCGACCCGGGCCGTTCCTCGCACTTTGCAGTGGGGACCCCGCCGGCGAATCAGCTCGACCTCGCAGACGAGTTGATCGCCCGGCCGGACGGGCTGCCGGAAGCGCGCTTCATCGAGGCCGGTGAAATAGAGGACCATGCTCTTCGGATCGTCGACCGTGCTCATCAGCAGCAGGCCGCCCACCTGGCCCATCACCTCGATAATGAGCACCCCCGGCATGACGGGATGCCCCGGGAAATGGCCCTGGAAGAAGGGCTCGCTGATGGTCACGTTCTTGATGCCCACGACGCGGCGTCCCTCTTCCATTTCAATGACGCGATCCACCAGCAGGAACGGATACCGGTGCGGCAGAATGTCGAGAATCTGGCTCGTGTCGAGCACAGTCGGCCGGATCTCGGCCACGCGATCGCCCGCCCCCCGTGAGGGCGCGCGCGTGGAATGCGTCTGCGGCCCCACCGGGGCCTGGCCCGCGCCGTTGCCGGCCGCGCCCGCCGCTTCGATCCGCCGCTTGAGGATCTGGACCAGCGCCAGGTGCGTCCGGTGGCCGGAGCGGTTGGCGATGATATGGGCCTCGAGGTCAACGTTCAGCACCTTCAGATCACCCAGCAGATCGAGGATCTTGTGGCGCACCAGTTCGGTGGGAAATCGCAAATGCTCGTCATTGAGGATCTTGTCTTCTCCGATGACGATGGCGTTGCGGAGATTGCCGCCGCGGATCAGTCCGGCCGCCTTGAGCTGCTCGATCTCGTGGAGGAAGCCGAACGTGCGCGCCGGTGCGATCTCGCGCTCGAAGACGTCGGGCGAAATCTCGAACGACTCGAACTGGTGATTGACGAGCGGATGATCGAAATCGATCGAGAACGACACCTGGAGGCGGTCGGACGGCAACAGCGTGATGTCCACCGGGCCGTCGGCGTAGAAAATCGGCTCCTCCACCCGGTACCGCCGGCGGGGCGCGTCGAGGGTCTGGAGCCCGGCCTCCTGCAGCGCTTTCCAGAACGGCAGGCTCGAGCCGTCACCGACCGGCGGCTCGCTGGCGTCGAGCTCGATCGTCAGGTTGTCGATCCCCCGCACCGCCACCGCCGCCAGGACGTGCTCGATGGTGTGCACCTTGCAGCCATCCACCCCGATCGAGGTGCCCCGCTCGACGCCGATCACGTGGTCGGGATCGACCGCGATCGCCGGTTGGCCCTCCAGATCGACCCGCACGAACCGCAGGCCGGAGTTGGCCGGCGCGGGAAGGAACGTCATGTGGCACTGGTTGCCGGTGTGGAGGCCGATGCCCGAATAGGTGACCGGCCGGGCGATGGTGAGCTGGCGGTCGGTCATGGGCGGACCTGCTAGGGCGAGGGAGGACGAGTTTCGAGTGCCCGCAGGCGCTGGAACAGCTCGGGCAGACGGGCGAGCAGGGCGTGCATGCGCATCTGACCCCGATGGGGCCGCGCCGGATAGCCCGACACCTCCGCTCCCTCCGGGATGTCACCGATGACGCCGGATTGCGCGGCGATCCGGGCCCGGGCGCCGATCGACAGATGTCCGCCGATCCCCGCCTGGCCGCCGATCACCGCGAGATCCCCGATCCGCGTGCTGCCCGCGATGCCGACCTGAG
>JBHENR010000063.1:0-3573 GCA_046262555.1 Gemmatimonadota bacterium
GCCGAAGCCGGCCGCCCCCGCCCCGGCACCGCCCGCTCCGGCACCCGCGCCGCCGGCGAAAGCCCCCGACGAGCCCGGCACCCGCCGCGAGCGCATGACCCGGCTCCGGCTGCGGATCGCCGAACGGTTGGTCGAGGCCCAGCGGACGGCGGCGATCCTCACCACGTTCAACGAGCTCGACATGACCGCCGTGCTGGCGCTCCGGGCCGAGCGGCAGGAGGCGTTCGAGGCCCGGCACGGCATCAAGCTCGGTTTCATGTCGCTGTTTGCGCGGGCCGCGATCCTCGCGCTCCGCGATGTGCCGGCGCTCAATGCCTTCATCGACGGCCAGGACATCGTCTATCACGACGCGGTTCACCTCGGCATCGCCGTCGGGACGCCCCGGGGGCTGGTGGTGCCCGTCGTCAGGAACGCCGATCGGCTCTCGTTCGCGGCCATCGAGCAGGAGATCAAGGCGCTGGCGACGCGCGCGCGGGATGGCGAGCTGGCGATCGACGAGCTGCAGGGCGGCACGTTCACGATCTCCAACGGGGGGATCTACGGCTCGCTGCTGTCGACCCCGATCCTCAATCCCCCGCAGAGCGGGATTCTGGGGATGCACAAGATCGAACGCCGGGCGATCGTCCTGGATGATGGCACGATTACCGCGCGGCCGATGATGTACGTAGCGCTGTCGTACGATCACCGCATCGTGGATGGCGAGCAGGCGGTGACGTTCCTGGTGCGCCTCAAGGAACGGCTCGAAGACCCCACCCGGATGTTGCTGGATTCCTGATTCCTTCCCAACACTCACGATGGAGACCGGATCCCATGCGCAAGGCCTGGATTGTCCTGTTGACTCTGACCCTCGCCGCCTGCGGCGGAAAGGACGAGCCCCCGGTGGATGAAGACGAGGCGTTGTACGATGCGGAAGCCCCGGTGGAAGAGCCCGCCGCCCCGGCCGCCGGCGGCTTCGCCCCCGAGCTGGGGATCGAGGAAGCGACCTTGACCACGACGCCCACTGGCCTTCGGATGCACGACGAAACGGTCGGCACCGGAGCCGAAGCGGCCGCGGGAAAGCGCGTCAGCGTCCACTACTCCGGCTGGTTGACCGATGGCACGCCGTTCGACAGCAGCCGGCAGCGCAACGAGCCGTTCGGCTTCACGCTGGGCGCCGGCGAGGTGATTCCGGGGTGGGACGAAGGGGTGGCGGGCATGAAGGTCGGGGGCCGGAGGATGCTGGTCATTCCGGCTGATATCGCCTACGGAGCGGAAGGCGCAGGCGGCGTTATTCCGCCGAATGCCACGCTGGTGTTCGACGTCGAACTGCTGGGAGTCGAGTAGCGCGCCGCGCGGCGCGCGCCGAACTCGGGGGAACTAGTTCTTGAAGCGGTAGGTGATGCGGCCGCGGCTCAGGTCGTAAGGCGAAAGCTCGACCGTGACGCGGTCGCCGGTCAGGATCTTGATGTAGTGCTTCCGCATCTTGCCGGAGATGTGGGCCAGCACCAGGTGGCCGTTGTCGAGCCGCACCCGGAACATGGTGCTGGGGAGGCATTCCTCGACTGACCCCTGGACTTCAATGACCCCTGCTTTGTCCGCCATAGTGCGATAAGGTAACCCTTTGCGGCCGTGGGGGCACGACCGATGCGCCTGGTCGGAAACGTCTTCGACGTCTGGGTCTTTCAGAAGCGGCCAGGGGGAGTGTTGTTCCTTCTGCTCTACACGTCGGCTGAGAAGGCCGCCCGCCATTTCAATGGCGGCAGGTTCTGGCAGATTCCCAGCGGTTTCGTTCAGGACGGCGAAACGATCACGGGCGCGATCGCGCGGGATCTGACGCTGTACGGGCTCCGTCCGGGGACGATCTGGGCGGGGGAGCACGCGTACGTCATCTACAACCGGCGCTTCGCGGAGATGCAGGCGATCGGCGTCTACGCCGCGGAGGTGGCGGACACCCCGGTGCGGCTCGACCCGGCGGAGCATTCGGAATACGGATGGTATTCGTTTGAAGCATGTCTCGAGCGGGTCCACTATCGCGGGCTGAAGGAGGGCCTGCGCTCGGTGCAGGAGTACGTGACGGGAGCGAACGATCCCGCCAGGGAGCTCTGCCTGTTCACCGCTGACGGCTAGAACTCGAACGTCACCCCGATGATGTACTGCAGCGCGTCGATCTCGGAGCGCGCCAGCCGGGGATCGGGGTCGTACTCCCCGTCGTCGGTCACCAGCGACCCCTCCTTCAGATACTCGACCTCGCCGCCGCGGAGGTATTGGACGCCGAGGTCGGCGTAGACCCGCAGCGGCTCGCGGCGCCGGACGGGCGCATCCGCCCGCTCGTAGGCCGACAGCGATTCGCCCTCGGGCTTCGCTTCGTAGACCCGGACCTGGATGCCGCCGCCCCCGCCCCAGACCCAGGTGCCGTCACTCTGGTTGGTGCTGGTCAGCACCGTCTCGTTGTTGAGCGGATTCTTGAGCGACGTGGTGGTGTAGAACCAGCCATATCCGCCATTCGCCTGGACGTATGGCTGGACGATCTTCGTCGGCGCCTTGATCGCGAGCACCGCCTGCACGTAGCCGTTGTTGTTGCTTGTCTCGACGTCCACCCGGATGTCGGGAATCGAGGACGACAATCCCACGCGACGCTGCGTGCTGCCGTATGACAGGAACGCTCCCGTCACGCCAATCGAGAGGGCGCGGCTGGGATGCAGGGCGTAGAGGTAGCTGGCGGCGACGCCGTAGCCGGTGTCGGTGTTCTCGGCAAAGTCTTTCTGCGGGACGGCGATATCGAGCCCGACGGAGACCTGATGCTGGGCGGGGGCGACGGCCGGCACGGCGAGCAGGAGCAGGAGCAGCATAACAGGGGCGCGCCGGGACATAAAGTTCCTCCGCCAGGGTTCAGCTACGCGAAAACGGGTGATTGCCCGGTAGTACCGCGCGGGAGGGGCGGGGTTCCTTATGCCGCCGCGAGCCGGCGTTCGCGCTCCCGGGCGGCTTCATACCCGGGCGGGATGAGGGACGGCGTGGCGCGGCAGTGGGCGACGACCCGCTCGAGCGTGGCGTCCTGGGGAGTGAACGTCAGGCCGAGCGCGGCGCGGGCCCGGGAGTTGTCGAGCACCGACATCCACGGATTGGAGAACGGCGAGCAGGCGGGGAAGACGCCGGCCGCGGCCAGGGCGGCGCGAGAGCGGCGGACCACGACCGGCTCGACACCAGCAACCGTCGCGAGCCGCGCGAGAAAATCGTCGAACGGCCACGCCTCATCGGCCGCCAGGTTGTACGCCTCGCCCGTGCCCGCGCCAGACTCCAGCAGGTGGATGACGCCCGCGACGACATCGACCTGGTCGAGGTGCCGAAGCGGCGGCCCCGGCTCCTCGGGAACCAGCAGCGGCGCCCCATCGCTCAGCCGCAGCAGGTACCCGCGGATCCGCGCGTAGTGATCGCGCTCGCCGTTGATCATCGGCAGGCGCAGCCGGGTGGCGGGGAAGCGGGACGCCGACCAGGCCTCGATCAGCCGGTCCTCGCACTCCCGCTTCTCGACGCCGTAGAGCCACTCGCGCATCTCCCACGAGTCCGGCGACGGGGCGGCGCGGACCGCGCCGT
>JBHENR010000064.1:0-4295 GCA_046262555.1 Gemmatimonadota bacterium
CGCGCGTCGCGCTCGGGCACCTGCTTGATGCAGACGAGGATCTTCACGGCAGGCTCCCCAGGGGCTGGCGAAGGTGCAGGCGAAAACGGGCGGCCGCCGGCCGCCCATCGGACGAAAAAGCTAGGGATGGCGCCGCACCAGGACAACCGGCGCGGGGATCTCCGAACCGCACTTACGCCGTCTGCGCTTCCCCCTGCCCCGGAGGGGAGGAACCAAGGGCGTGGAGCTCGACCAACCTCTAGGCGACTTCCGGCGCGCCTATTTCCCCGAACTTGCGGCGGTAGCGCCGCGTCCAGATGTAGTTGGCCGGCACGCCGATAATCGCCGGCAGCACCCACGGGACAATCTCCAGCGGGCCCTCCAGGCTAAACTCCACGAACCGCTGGATGCCGAACACGGCAAAGGCGGTGTGGAAGGCGATCCCTGCGCCCAGCATGCCCCCCATGTGCTCGTAGAAGTAGGCGCGCCGGGTACGCGGGGGGCGCCGGGCGTAGCGCAGCCCGCCCCAGCCGATGAGGAGGCCGATCGGGGCGAGAGCCAGGAAGATCGGCTGGCGGACCAGGATCCCCATCACCAGGATGCCGGCGCCGGCGGCCATCGCCAGCAGATTGATCGCCGTATGAAATGGCGTGCGGATGGCGGCCGGATCCTTCTTGGTCTGCATCGCGCGCACGCCGTGGAAGACGGACGCCAGCGTGATGATGCCCAGATAGGCGAGGAAGGCGGAGAACTGCCGCAGGTCGGCGAGTGTGGCGGGAATGTCCGCCGGATTGGACGGCAGGCGGTCGGGGTGGGTGGCGAACGGCTGGGCGATCGTCAGGAGCGCCACCGTGATCGCCGTTCCGGCGACGATGTACGCGCTGAGGAGAAAAACCTTCCCCGCCCGGACGTGGAGGGTGCCGCCCTTGGGCGACAGCACCGGAAACCAGAACGCCACCAGGCCGAAGAATCCGAACGCGATGTGGACGGGCAGAATCAACCGGTACAGCGTGTGCATCGTCAGGCCTCTCCCTTCAGCCGCCGAAGCGGGCGCTTTCGGCCGGGGCGCGTGGGGGTGACTCGGTTGCGCCGGAGCCCGGCCCGGAACTGCTTGAGCGGCAACGTGTTGATGACGTCGGCGGGGGTCAGTCCGCCCTTCCGCGCCACGCCGATGCCGCCGTCGACGTAGTCCATTCCCTGCGGGCTGTGGGCGTCGGGATCGATCGAAAATTGAAGCCCGCGGGCCCGGGCCGGCTGGTGCCAGCGCCAGTCGAGATCCAGTCGTCGCGGGTCGGCGTTGATCTCGATCGTGACCCCGTGCGTGGCGGCGGTGTCGAGCACCGCGTCGAGGTCGAGCGCATAGCCGTCGCGCTGCAGCAGCAGCCGGCCGGTGGCGTGGCCCAGGATGTCGACATAGGGGTTCTCGAGCGCCCGGCAGATGCGTGCCGTCTGTTCCGCCCGGGGCAGCCGGAACGGGCCGTGGGCCGACGCCACCACGCAGTCGAGCTCCGCGAGAACCGCCTCGGGGTAATCCAGCGCGCCGTCGCGCAGGATGTCTACCTCGGAGCCGGCCAGCACGGTGCAGCCGGGCGCGACGGCGTTGACCGCACCGATCTCGTCCCGCTGGCGCTTGAGGTCGTCGATCGAGAGGCCGCCCGCATAGCTCGCCGTCCGGCTGTGGTCGCAGATGACGAGGTACTCGTAGCCGCGCGCCGTGGCGGCCGCGGCCATCTCGGCGATGGAGGCGCGCCCGTCGCTCCAGGTGGTGTGGCAGTGGACCACGCCGCGGAGGTTGGCGCGGGTGACGAGCGGGGGGAGCGGCCCGGCGGCGGCGGCGTCGACCTCGCCGCGGCCCTCCCGGAGCTCGGGCGGGATCTCCGCCAGGCCGAGCGCGGCGTAGCAGGCGGCCTCGTCGGGGCAAGCGACGCGCGCGCCCCGCGCGCCGGCGCGGCGCAGCCCGGCGGCATCGAGCGTCAGCTTCCGGGCGTGCGCGCGCGCGCCAAGCTGCGCCCAGTGGTCGGCACTGCCGGTGGCCTGGAGCAGCGCCGTCGCGTACGCCTTTTTTTGTACCACGACCAGTGACGCGGTGATTCTCTGGGCGAGGTGCACGCGCATCTGGCCGGGCGCGCGTTCCAGCAGAGCATCCACCGACGGCGCCGTGAGAAAGGCATCCAGCACGGCGTCCGGCTCGTCACTGGCGGCGAGCAGAACGATCTCCGACGCCACTTCCAGTCGCCGGCGGACCTCCCCGGCGACGTCCGCCCGGGTGACGGCGGGATGCGCCGTCAGGCGGGCGCGGAGCTGCTCGGCGAGCCCGAACGCCTCGTGGCCCAGAATCAACCCGGCGTGAGCCCGCACACTGGCGATGCCCGCGACCACGGCGTCGACGGTCTTGGCGCCGAACCCGGCCACTGTCGCCAGCCGGCCGTTGCTGGCGGCCGCCTCCAGCTCCTCCAGTGTGGTGACACCCAGCGCCTCGTGCAGGGCGCGGGCCCGCTTCGGTCCCACCCCGGGTACGTCCGCCAGATCGAGCAGCGCCAGCGGGATCTCGGCCCGCAGCCGCTCGTACAACGGTACCGGGCGGCCGGCGGCGAGCTGTTCGATCTTCTCGGCCAGCGCCGGTCCGATCCCCGCCAGCTCGCGTAACCGCCCGGCGGCGAGCACCTCCTCGAGCGGCTCGTCCAGGCCGCGCAGGGTGCGGGCGCCGCCGCGATAGGCGCGGATCTTGAAGGCGTTGTCGCCGCGGAACTCGAGCAGGCGAGCGATCTCGTCGAGAATTCGTGCGATGTCCCCCGCCCGCATGACGGCAAGATAGCGTATACTTCGCCCAGCCCGCGACGATCAGACGATTATCGACACCTGGAGGTATCCATGCAACGCTTCGTCGGGATGATGGGGGCGCTGGTGGCGATCGGCGCGTTGACCGCCGCGCCGGCCCAGGCGCAACTGCGGTTCACCTTCAGCCCTTTCGTCGGGATTCACTTTCAGGACGATGGAGCGCTCCGCGCCGCGCAGGGGGAGGGCGAACCGGAGGAGGCGTTCTCGGTCGACCCGGGCCGGCTGCTGGGCGCGCGTTTCGGCGTCGTCCTGCTGGAGCGGCTGGGGATCGAGGCGACGGCGGGATTCGCCAAGCTCAACGGCGAGGCGGAGAACATCGGGGACTTCGACTTCGACAACGTCGAGGGCGACTTCTCCATGTTCAGCGTCAACGCCCGACTCAACCTGTCGCCGGGGGACCGGCTGAACGTCTTCCTGACCGGCGGAGTGGGTGGCGCGACCACCGACTTCGATCTGCGGGAGGTGGACTCCGTGACCGATCTGCTGGTGACGGCCGGCGGCGGCGTCTCGTACCCGTTGACGAGTCTGGTGAGCCTGCGAGCGGACGTGCAGAGCGTCGTCGAATTCTGCCAGGAGCCGGACCAGGAGGAATTCGGCCCCTGCCTCGAGGACGCGACGCTGACCCATATCGAAACGTCCGGCGGCGTCGAATTCACCTTCTGAGGAGGAGGAACCGCATGCGAGATCGTCGTGGCATCGTACTCTCCCTGTTGGTGGCCGCCGTGGCGGTGCCGGCGAGCCCGGCCCGAGCTCAGAACTGGGTGCATCTGACCGTCAATCCCTACGTGGGCGCGCTGGTCTTCGACGACAGCGAATTGAACGACGCTGGCCTCGAGGTCAACATCGGGGCGATGGGCGGGGCTCGGGTGGGTGTCGCGCTGGGGGACGACTGGCAGTTTGAGGCGAGTTACGGCTTCGCCCGATTGGCTCTCGAGGCGTCGGAATTCGAAACCGACGCGGATGGGGAAGAGCAGAATTTCAACGCCCAGCTCTACACCGGGAATGTCAACTACCTGATCGGATCGGATCAGGCCCCGACCCGGCTGCTGCTCTCCGTCGGCGCCGGCTTCATGGCGCTCGACCCGGAGGTGGGGGAATCCGAAACGGACCCGCTCGCCTCGCTGGGCGCCGGGTTCACCCATCCCATCCGCGAAGGGATCCTCTTCCGCGGCGACGTCAAGGACCAGATGCTGTTCTGCTCCGCCCCGGCCAGCGGCAGTGACGGCAGCGTCTGCCTGGAGGACCAGCTGCTCCACAACATCGAAGTGACCGCCGGGCTGGAGTTTGTCTTCTTCTGATGACCGACCCGCGCACGATTCCGGAGTTGTTCTATCAGGCGGTCGAGCGGCACGACCGGCGGGACTTCCTGCAGCACAAGGTGGCGGGGGTGTACGTGCCGATCCCCGCGCGCGAGTTCCGCGAGGAGGTGGAGCTGGCCGCGTTCGGCCTGATGGGGCTGGGGATCATGGCGGGTGACC
>JBHENR010000065.1:0-3111 GCA_046262555.1 Gemmatimonadota bacterium
CCCCGCCATGATGAAAGGGTCGTCGAACGGCGGCACGAGGATCCGCCCCTCGCCCTCGGCGAGCTCCCGCGCGATCGCCTCGCGATCGTCCCGCAGCCGGTCGAACGAGACGATCCTGGCGCCGAAGGCCCGGGTGGCGGCGACCTTGGCCCGGGGGGCGTCGGACGGCATGACGATCGTGGCGGAGAGGCCGAGATCCCGCGCCGCCAGCGCCACCGCCTGGGCGTGATTGCCGGACGAGAACGCCACCACTCCGCGGGACCGCTCGTGGGCGGCCAGCGCGCGCAGGCGATTGGTCGCGCCGCGGATCTTGAAGGCGCCCGCCCGTTGAAAATTCTCGCATTTGAAGAAGAGGGCGCGGCCGGCGCGCGCATCGAGCCGGCGGGAGGTCAGCACCGGCGTGCGGTGGACGTGCCCCGCGATCCGGTCGCGCGCGGCCAGGATGTCCGCGGAATCGATCATGCCATCGTCGGGCCGGCCGCGTCAGGGCGCGAGCCGCGCCTCGGCCGCCGCCACCCGCTGCTTGACCGTCACCACGCTGTCGGGGTTCAGCGACATCGTGTCGATGCCGGCCTCGACCAGAAATTCAGCGAAATCGGGGTAGTCGCTCGGGCCCTGGCCGCAGATGCCGACCTTGCGGCCGGTCTCCTTGCCGACCGCGATCACGCTCCGGATCATCGCCTTGACGGCGTCGTTCCGTTCGTCGAAGAGATGCGCCAGGGTGCTGGAATCCCGGTCCACGCCGAGCACCAGCTGGGTGAGGTCATTGCTGCCGATCGAGAACCCGTCGAACCGCTCGGCGAACTCCCGCGCCAGAATCACGTTCGACGGCACCTCGCACATGACGTACACCTCCAGGTCGCGGCGGCCGCGCTCGAGACCATTGGCCGCCAGTTCCTCGAGCACCCGGTCGGCCTCCTCCACCGTGCGGCAGAACGGGATCATGATGACGACGTTGTCGAGGCCGATCTCCTCCCGCACCATCCGGATCGCGCGGCACTCGAGGGCGAACCCCTCGCGGTAGGCGTCGCTGTAGTAGCGCGAGGCGCCGCGAAAGCCGAGCATCGGGTTGGCCTCTTCCGGCTCGAACATCCCCCCGCCGATCAAGTCGGCGTACTCGTTGGTCTTGAAATCGCTCATCCGGACGATGACGGGATGCGGATGCTGGGACGCCGCGATGCGGCTGATGCCCCGCGCCAGCCGCTCGACGAAATAGGTGGCCCGATCGCCGTAGCCCCGGGTCCGGTCGCGGATCCGGCGCCGCGACACGGCGTCGAGCTCCTCGAACCGGAGCAGCGCCATCGGGTGGATCTCGATGTGGTTATTGATGATGAACTCCATCCGGGCGAGCCCCACCCCGACGCAGGGGAGCCGCCACCAGCGGAACGCGGCGTCGGGATTGCCGATGTTGAGCATGATGGTGGTGCGCGTTTCGGGGATGTCGTCCAGCGACACCTCGAGCACCTCGAACCGGAGCCGGCCCCGGTAGACGAAGCCCTCGTTCCCTTCGGCGCACGAGAGCGTCACCTCCTGGCCCGGCTTGAGGACCCGCGTCGCGCTGCCGGTGCCGACCACGGCGGGGATCCCCAGCTCGCGGCTGACGATCGCCGCGTGGCAGGTGCGGCCGCCCTGATCGGTGATGATGCCCGCCACCCGCTCCATGATCGGGCCCCAGGCGGGGTCGGTCATCTCAGTGACCAGGATGTCGCCGGGCTGCACTCGATCGCCCTCCTCGGGACTCGTCAGCCGCTGGACCCGCCCGGCCGCGATCCCGCCGCCAACGCTGATGCCGCTCAGTAGTTGCCGTCCCGCCTCGAGCAGCCGGTACACCTTGAGCACGCCGGCCGCCTGGGAATGGACCGTCTCGGGCCGGGCCTGCAGGATGAACAGCTCGCTGGAGTCGCCATCCTTGGCCCACTCGATGTCCATCGGCCGGCCATAGTGGGTCTCGATCACGCACCCCCAGCGGGCCAGCTGCAGGATCTCGGCGTCGTCGAGCACGAACGAGCGGCGCTCCTCGAGCGAGGTCTCCACGATTACCGTCGGCCCCTCGACCTTCTCGGCGTAGATCAGCTTGGTCTCCTTGGCGCCCCGCGTCTTCTCGATGATCGGCGTGCAGCCGGCCGTGTCGAGCAGCGGCTTGAACACGGTGTACTGATCCGGTATCACCGCGCCGCCGACGATCAGCTCGCCGATGCCCCACGCCGCGTTGATCAGCACCACCCGCGGGAACCCGGTCTCGGTGTCGAGCGTGAACATGACGCCGGAGCCCGCCTTGTCGGCGCGAACCATCTTCTGGACGCCGAGCGACAGCGTGCCCTCGATCTGGTCGTAGCCGCGCTTCTGCCGGTAGGCCAGCGCCCGGTCGGTGAACAGCGACGCGTAGCAGTTGCGGCACGCCTCGAGCAGCGCGTCGTCGCCGACGATGTTCAGGAAGGTGTCGAGCTGGCCGGCGAAGCTCGCCTCGGGCAGATCCTCCAGCGTGGCGCTGCTGCGAACCGCCACGTCCGCATCGGCGATGCCATACCCCTCTGACAACTCGTGATACGCGGCCCGAATCGCCGCCACCACGTCGTCCGGGAACTCGCTCCCCCGCAGCAGCGCGCGGATCGCCCGGCCGGCGCGCGACAGCGCCGCGTCGCCGGCGCCGTAGCTCTCCAGGTGCCCCCGGATCCGGTCGTCCAGATCGTTGTGGGCGACGAAGGCGCGGTAGGCGGCGGTGGTGATGGCGAAGCCACGGGGCACGCGGATGCCATTCCCCTGGAGCGAGCGGATCATCTCGCCGAGGGAGGCGTTCTTCCCCCCCACCGCGGGGAAGTCGGCGCTGGAGATCTCTTCGAAGCGGAGGATATAGGGCGCTTCCGCCATGTCAGTTCGCGAGCTGAGTCATGTTCGCGCGGCGCTCCGGCAGGGGGTTGCCGCAATATAGCGCGCCGGGAGTCGCGGCCATGCCGGGGTGCTGGTAGCGAAAAGCCCCGCTCCGCGCGCGGCGGAACGGGGCTTTTCCATGAAGCGGGCGGGCCGCGGCGGGTGCCGGGCGCGCCGGGTCGAGCGTAAGGCTAGACGCCGCCTTCGGCCGGAACGTCGCCCTCAGCCGGTGTCGCGCCGGGC
>JBHENR010000066.1:0-9341 GCA_046262555.1 Gemmatimonadota bacterium
TATACCCGGCGGATGCTGGAGCCCGAGGCGACCGTCGGCGTTTCGCTCACCGGCGCGATGACGCCGGCGGGTCTCGGCATGACGTGCCTGATCCCGCTGATCGAGGCGGGGTTCATCGACTGGATCGTCTCGACCGGCGCCAACCTGTACCACGACACCCACTTCGGCATCGGCCTCGAGATGCATCGCGGTCGGCCGCATCTCGACGACACGGCGCTCAGGGACGTCGGCGTGGTGCGGATCTACGACATTCTGTTCGACTACGAGGTGCTGCTCCGCACCGACGCGTTCTTCCGTCAGGTGATGAACGGCCCCGAGTTTCAGCGCGAGATGGGAACCGCCGAGTTTCACTGGCTGTGCGGCGGCTACGTCGCCGCGCGCGAGGAGGCGCTGGGCCGCTCCGGCACCTCGCTGCTGGCGACGGCGTGGCGCTGCGGCGTGCCGGTCTACACGTCATCGCCGGGCGACTCCTCGATCGGGATGAACGTGGCCGAGATGGAGCTCCGCGGCGGCGGTCTCCGCATCAATCCCTCGCGTGACGTCAACGAGACCGCCGCGATCGTCTGGGACGCCAAGCGGCGCGGCGGCCAGAGCGGCGTGCTGATCCTGGGCGGCGGCTCGCCCAAGAACTTCGTGCTCCAGACCGAGCCCCAGATTCAGGAAGTGCTGGGCCTCGAGGAGGCTGGGCACGACTACTATCTCCAGATCACCGACGCGCGGCCCGACACCGGCGGGCTCTCCGGCGCGACGCCGGGCGAGGCGGTGTCGTGGGGCAAGGTGGACCCCGACCGGCTGCCGGACGCGGTCGTCTGCTACTGCGATACGACGATCGCGCTGCCGCTCTTGACGGCCTACGCGATCGACCGCCACCCGCCGCGGCCGCTCAGGCGGCTTTACGACCGCCGGGAGGAGCTCTACGGCGCGCTGCAGGAAGCGTATGCGGCGGGGGCCGAGGGGCGCGCGCCGGGTGACCTGGTGGAGGCCGGCGGGGGATGATCCAGCTGGCCGATCCGCTGGCGCGGCCCGGCTGCGCGCGCGAGTTCCGCTGCACCGTGCACGGCGTGTGCTTCGAGAATCGGTATCAGCTGCTCGAGGCGATCCATGCCGGTGACCCGCTGCTGCTCCGGCGCGAGCCCGACAACGCCATCGGCGCCGACGCGATCCAGGTCCTCACCACGGAAGTCGAGACGCTCGGTTACGTCCCCCGCACCATCTCCCGCTGGCTGGCCCCCGTCATGGACGCGGGGTACGGGCTCGAGGCGCGGGTGCTGCGGATTCGCCCGGGGTGTCCCTATTACGAGCGGCTGCTGATCGAGGTGCGGGTGGCGGAATAGAAAAGCCCCCGGGGCACCGAGGACTTTTCTGCTTTCGATCCGGCTGAGCGGCGCTTACGCCGTGATCTGCCGGGCGCCGCCGTTGCCGCCTTCGATCGCGATCTCGCGGGCGTGGGCCTCCTCGCGGCGGGGCAGACGGATCGTCAGCACACCGTCCTGGAGCGACGCCTTCACGTCGTCGTGGCTGACGTGGGACGGGAGCGAGAACGACCGCTCGAACGCGCCGTAGGCGCGCTCGGTGCGGTAGAATGTCTCGTTCTCCCGCGCCGTCTCCTGCGTCTTCTCGCCGCGCACCGTCAGGCATGCTGAAAAAGCACTCCCCGTTCCAAACGGGCGCCTTGCCATTCAGGCAGCGATCCCTCCGGTTCCTTGTCGAAATGACCGACCGGGAGCGGCCCTCAGTCGAGGGGCAGCTCGAGGATGGCGCTCGACTCGTCGGGCCGGCGCGCGGCGGGGGAGTCGGGAGCGGGCCGTTCGGTCAGCCAGCGGGGATGGATCCCTTCCACCAGGAACGCCTCAATCTGACGCCAGAGCCGGGGCACGTCGGGCGACCGGCCACCGAAGGGGTGCGAGGCGTGATGCTCGGCGCGGTGGAGCGTGCCGAGCGTGGTGTGGCCGAAGACGAAGTGAACCAGCGCCTGCTCCTCGAGCGGCGTCAGCCGCACCTCCCGGTCGGTCGGGTCGTACCGCATCCGGAGCCCCTCGGTGCCCTGCGGCTCGACCTCGATCTCGGGATGGGCGTCGAGCAGGTCGGTCAGCTCGCGCACCAGGTGCTCGAACCGCTCGGGGAACGTCGAGTCGGGATCCGGCGTCGGCGTCATGCGGGGCAGTCTAGGGAGGGGCTTCCCCGGCGGCCAACGGGCTCCTATCCTCGGGCGCGATGATGGATTTGACAGGAAACGTGGCGCTGGTGACCGGCGGATCGCGGGGCATCGGCGCGGCGACGGTGCGGCTGCTGGCGGCGGCTGGCGCGCAGGTCGGCTTCACCTATCAGGATCGGGTCGAGGCGGCGGCGGCGCTGGCCGCGGAGCTGGGGTCGGCGGTTCGCGGCTGGCGGGTGGACGTGCGCGACGCCGATGGCCTGGCGCGCGTGGTGCGGGAGCTGGGGGAGGCGTGGGGCGGACTCGACATCCTGGTGGCCAATGCGGGGATCTGGCGCGGCGCCCCGATCGCCGAGATGTCCGTGGCGGAGTGGCAGGAAACGCTCGACGTCAATCTGACCGGCACATTCCTCGCCTGCCGCGCGGCGGTGCCGGCGCTCGTTGCCCGCGGCGGCGGCTCGATCGTGGTCGTCTCCTCGACCGCCGGCCAGCGGGGCGAAGCCGGACACAGTCATTACGCCGCGACCAAGGGCGCGCAGCTCGCCTTCGTCAAATCGCTGGCGGTGGAGTGCGCGCCGGCGATTCGCGTCAACGCGGTGGCGCCGGGCTGGGTGGATACCGATCTCAGCGCGCCCGCCTACCAGGGCGCGGGACGGGAGGCCATCGAGCGGGCGATCCCGCTGGGCCGGGTGGCGTCGGCCGATGACATCGCCCGGGGCATCGTGTTTCTCGCCAGCGACTGGGCGCGGCATATCACCGGCGAGGTCCTCAACATCAATGGCGGGGCGGTGCTGTGCGGCTGAAGGCGCGGCTGGCGGGGGGACTCACCGACCTCGTCCGCCGGGCGCCGCGCTGGACCACCGAGCCGCTCGCGCTGGGCCTGGGCGGTCTCCTCTGCCTCACCCACGAGCGGCGCGCGGCGCGGGAGAACCTCCGGCGGGTGTTTCCGGAGTGGCCGCGCCGTCGCCGCGGGCGGGTGTTGGTCGCCGCCTACCGCCAGATGGCGCGCGGCGTGATCGAGTTCATTCACACCCCCGACTATACCGATGAGGAGATCCGCGACCGGGTCACGCTGCGGAATCTCGAGGCCCTCGAGCGGGCGCACGCGGAGGGACGCGGCGTCATCCTCCTGTCCGGCCACTTCGGCAACTGGGAGTGGCTCGCCCGCCGCGTGGCGGCGGCGGGCTACCCCTTCGCGGTGCTGTTCAAGGCGCCGCGGGAGCCCGTCCTGGCTGCGCGGCTGCGGTCGACGCGCGCGGCGGGAGGCATCGAGCAGATCGATCACGACGACATGCGGAGCGCGCTCAAGTGGCTTCGCCGCGGCGGCGTGCTGGGCATCGTGATGGATCAGGAACCGCGCCAGGCAGCCGACGGCGTGGTGGCGCCGCTGTTCGGTCAGCCGACGATGACCCACACCGGGCCGTTTCGCCTGGCGCGCCTGACCGGCGTGCCGGTGCTCACCTTCTTCAGCCGGCGAGTGGGGCGCGGGCGGTACGGGTCGGAGCTGGTGCCGTTCCCGCTGAGCCCCGTCCCCGACGCCGAAGCGGCCATCGCGGAGGACGCCGCGGCGTTCAACGCCCGCCTCGAAGCCGCCGTGCGCCGCGATCCCGACCACTGGCTGTGGATGTACCGCCGCTGGGGCCGGCTGGCCCGCTGGCAGCAGGCGGCCGCGGTCTCGGCCTAGCGGCTCGCCCGGCGAGTCCTCAGCAGGGTGGGGTCTGCGCGAGCGCCTCGGCGACGCGCCCAGCGTAGGCGGCGGCCAGGCGCTCGGTGCGGCGGCCCGGAACCGGAGCGGGGAAGCGTTTCCCGTCCAGCGCCGCGACCGGCTTCACGCCGGCCGACGTGAAGGTGAGGAAGCACTCGTCGGCGGCGGCGAGGATGGGCGCGGGGTACCGCCCCTCGACGGTGCGGAAGCCGCACCCCGGCGCCAGCGCCAGCACCTGGTCGCGGGTGATGCCCGAGAGGATGCCGCAGCCGGGCTCCGGCGTGTGGAGCGTGTCGGACTCGAAGAAGAACACGTTGGAGGCGGTCCCCTCGAGCACCCAACCGTCGCGGTGGACGAGGAGCGCGTCGTCGGCTCCGGCGGCGATGGCCTTGCGGCGCGCCGCGGCGTGCACAAGTCTATTTGTATGCTTGACGGCGGGTTGGTAGGGCACGATCCGCTCATCATGGCACGTCAGGCGCCAAGGCGGGGTATCCGAAGCCGCGTACGGCGGCAGGGAATCGAGCCAGAGGAGCGCGCCGGGCGCGCCGTCGGGGGCGCCGCGCGTCAGGTACACCCGCGCGAGCGCGTCGTCGCGACCCGCGCTGTGCAGCAGCCGGCCGAGTACGGTGCAGACCGCGGCGGCGTCCAGCGGGACCGGCAGGTCGAGCGCGGCGGCCGACAGCGCCAGCCGCGCAAGATGTTCCGCCAGGAACAGCGGCCGGCGGGCGACGATCTTGACGCCCTCGTAGACGGCTTCGCCGTAGAGGAAGCCGCCGTCGCGCGCGGCCAGAGCCGGCTGGTCGAGCGGCCGAAATGCTCCGTTAACCCAGATCTCCATCGGAGGCCTATGCGCTGGCGCTTCTGGAAACGGGCCGCCCCGGGGCCGGACCCGCATCGCGGCGACGCGACGGGGGAGTTTCCGGTTGCGGCGGCCGCGGCGGTCGCTGGAGATGCGTTCGACGACCCGCGGCTGTTCCGCGTGGGCGATCAGCACATCCTGCGAGGTTGGCTAAGGTATGGCGCGGCCGAGGGGCGCGCCCGGCTGGGGAGCGCGCTCGCGGACCTGGACGTCAGCTGGTTCCTCGAGACGGTGGATGGCCGCGTACGCGCCACCATCACCCACCCCAGACCGCCGCGCGTGCCGCCGGAATGGCGCTGGAATCTGGCCGGGTTTCTGCTGACGGCGGCGTCGACCGTCTGGACCGGCGCGAAGCTGGAGGGCGTGCCGTGGAGCGCCGCCTGGCGGGCGCCCGGCGATCTGGTGGCCGGCGTGCCGTTCGCCGCCGCATTGCTGGGGATCCTCGCGGCCCACGAGCTCGGCCACTACGTGGCGGCCCGGCGCTACGGCCTCGACGCCACGCTGCCGTTCTTCCTGCCGCTGCCGGTGCTCTCCCCGATCGGGACGCTGGGGGCGGTCATTCGGATGAAGTCGCCGATCTACACCCGGCGCATGTTGCTCGACGTGGGCGCAGCCGGTCCGCTGGCGGGGCTCCTCGTGGCGATTCCCATCCTGATCGTCGGCCTCGCCCACTCCCCGGTCCTGCCGGTCGAGGACGCCGTCGGCGTCCAGCTCGGCGAGCCACTCCTGTTCCGGCTGCTGCAGCTGCTGATCGCCCCGGTTCCCGCCGGGCACGACGTTTATCTCGGCGCGGTCGCCTTTGCCGGCTGGGTGGGGCTGTTCGTCACCGCGCTCAACCTGCTGCCCGTAGGCCAGCTCGACGGGGGCCACATCCTCTTCGCCCTGTCGCCCCGGGGACAGCGTTGGATCGCCTGGCCGTTGTTCGCGACGCTGGTGGGGCTGGGCTTCTGGTGGACTGGCTGGTTCGTGTGGGCCGGCTTGCTGCTGCTGGTCGTCCGGCTGCGCCATCCGCCGGTGATCGATCCCGAGATCGGGCTCGACGCCCCTCGGCGAGCCGTGGCGTGGACGTGCATCGCGCTGTTCGCCGCCTGCTTCTCGCCGGTGCCGTTCGAGATCGTCTAACCGGGCCGGCGCCCCAGCATCCGCTGATGGTCGGCGAGCATGCAGCGGTCCTGCACCACCTGAATGCCGGCCCGGGCGAGCTGCTCCGCGGCGGCGGCGTGGCGGATGCCCAGCTGAAACCACACCGCCTTCGGCCGCGCCGCGAGGATGTCGTCCACGTGCGGGGGAATGTCCTGCGGCCGCCGAAACACATCCACGATGTCGATGGACCCGGGCACGTCCGCCACCCGCCGGTAGACCGGCCGCCCCAGGATCTCCGTCACCTCGGGGAAATAGACCGGCACCGGGATCACGTCGTACCCCTGTGCCGCCAGGTACTCCGCCACGTAGAACGCCGGCTGATCCCGCTTCTTCTCCGGCTTGATGCCCAGCACCGCCACCCGCTTTGAGGACACCAGCAACCCCTTCACCCGATCCACCTCCTCGACCAGATGCTCCCGCCAGTCCCGCTCCTCGCTCGTCACGCCAGCCTCCGGATGATGATTGATATGCGGTGTGCACCGCGATGGGGTGACCATCTCCGCGAGCCGCCCGCCGATGAGGCGAACAAAAACGCTTGTAGGTTGTCAGCTGCCGGCGACGGGCGCGGCTCCTCGGGAGGGATCGCCAAACGCCCCCGTGCGATAGAATCGGCTCAGGTGACCGCGCACGATCCGAGGCAGGTGAAGCTGCGCAGTTTCCCTCCCGAGGAGCCGCGCCCGTCGCCGATCCCGACAGCCAACGACCTCTACGGTTCGTCCCATCGACGCACGACCAGCGCCGAGTTTTTCGATCCAAACGCGATGCAGTTCACGATCCCGATCTTCAGGTCGGCGGCGCGACCCGTGTTCGGCACGTAGTCCAGATCACACGCCGGATCCGGCCGCTGGTAGTTGATGGTCGGCGGCAGCCAGCCGCAGCGGAGCGCCCCCAGCGTCTCGACCATCCCGGCGGCGCCGCAGGCCCCCTGTGGATGGCCGATCATCGACTTGAGGCCCGACGTCGGCAGCCTGGCGGTGTGGGCGCCGAACGCAAGCCGGATGGCGCGCGACTCGATCCGGTCGTTGAGCCCGGTCGCGGTGCCGTGGAGGTTGACGTAGTCGGCGCGCTCGGGCGCCATGCCGGCGTCGACCAGCGCCAGCGAGATGGCCCGGGCCGCCTCCTCGCCGGAGGGTTCCGGCTGCACCCGGTGAAACGCGTCGCAGGTGGTGCCGTACCCCAGGACCTCGCCCACGATGGGGGCGCCGCGGGCGCGGGCGCTCGGCAGGGTTTCGAACACCAGGATCCAGGCGCCTTCTCCCAGCACGAACCCGTCGCGGTCGAGGTTGAACGGCCGCGAGGCGTCCCGGCCATCGCCGTTGCGGGTCGTCATCGTGCCCATCCGGCAGAACGCGGCCATGATGCCGGGCGTGATGCACGCCTCCGCGCCACCGGTCACGATGCGGTCCGCCCAGCCCGCCCTGAGCGCCTGGAGCGCGTATCCCATCGCGTCCGACGCCGAGGTGCAGCCGGTCGAGACCACGTGGCTCATGGCGCGGAAGTTGAACGCCATCGAAATCTCGCTCGAGAGCATGCCGGGAAAACTGCCGACGATGGCGTAGGGGCTGACGCGACGGGGTCCCTCGCGGAACAGCGTCTCATACTGCTCCTCGCCGAAGGCGATCCCCCCGGCGCCGGTGCCGAGCACGACGCCGGTGCGCTGGCGCGCCGCCAGGTCCATTGCGTCCGGGTCGAGCGCGCTCGCCGCCAGCGCCTCGCCGGTGGCGGCCAGCGCCATCGCGACCATCCGCAGGCCATACTTCTGCGTTCGGGCCGGCAGGTGGGCGTCCACGTCGAACTCCTTCACCTCGGCCGCGACGCGGCATGGCAGCTCCGACGCATCGAACCGCGTCAGCAGGCCCGTGCCGCTCACGCCGGCCGCGCAGGCGTCCCAGAATGCCGGCTCCCCCATCCCGTTGGGGCTCACCGCTCCCATCCCGGTCACCACGATCCGCGTCGCCTCGCTCATTGCGGCGAATATAGGAGCCGGCTGGGTGTCGGCCCGCGAACATGGCGCGCTCGCCCGCGACCCATACCTTGCCGGGCATGCCCCCCGACGATCGCTACGCCCGCCAGACGATTCTGCCCGAGATCGGCCCGGACGGACAGGCCCGGCTGGGAGAAGCGCATGCGGTGGTGGTGGGGTGCGGGGCGCTGGGAGCGATGCAGGCACAACTGCTGGCGCGGGCCGGCGTGGGCCGCCTGACGCTCATCGACCGCGATCTGGTGGAGCGCTCGAATCTGCAGCGACAGCTCCTGTTCACCGATGACGACGCGGAGGCGTCCCGGCCCAAGGCGGTGGCCGCCGAGGCCGCGCTGCGGCTGATCAATCCAACGATCCGCGTCGACGGGATGGTGGAGGACCTGCGGGCGGTCAACGCCGCGACCCTGCTGGCCGGCGCGACGCTGCTCTGCGACGGCAGCGACAGCTTCGAGACGCGCTACCTCATCAACGACTATGCCGTGCGCGAGCAGATACCCTGGGTGTACGGGGGCGTGATCGGAACCGGCGGTCTGGTCCTGCCGATCCTGCCTGGCGAGACGGCCTGCCTGCGGTGCGTCTTCGAGACGCCGCCCGCCGCCGGTGACCTGCCGACGTGCGAGACGGCCGGGGTGCTGGGGCCCGCCGCGGCGATCATCGGCGCGCTGCAGGCCACCGAATCGCTCAAGATCCTGACCGGTGCCCGTGACGCGGTGCGCCGGGGACTTCTGCGGGTGGAGCTGTGGATGGCGGAGTACCAGGCGCTGGCCATCGGCGAGCCGCGGTCCGACTGTCCCACGTGCGGGGCGCATGACTATGCCTGGCTCGAGGGGCGCGCCGGGGCCCGGGCGGCGCGGCTCTGCGGGCGGGAGGCGATCCAGCTGCTGCCGCACGATGCGCGGCCGCCGGCGCTCGACGTGATCGCCGCCCGGCTGACGCCGGAGTGGACCGTGGTTCATAACCCCCATTATCTGCGCGCCCGGCGCGAGGGGATGACGGTCACGCTGTTCCGTGACGGCCGGATGATCGTGGACGGGACGACCGACGAAGCGGAGGCGCGGAGCGTAGGCGCCCGGGTGATCGGCGTCTAGGGTAGACAGCGCGCCCGCGAATGATATACTAGCGCACCCAGTTGACCCGAAAGGAGGTGACTCATGGCGTTTTGTCCGGAATGCGACGCGGAGATCGAGGGCGAGGCATTCGAATTCGAGGAAGGTGAAGTGATCGAGTGCCCCGAATGCGGTCTCGAGCTCGAGGTCTCCAGCACCTCCCCGCTCGAGTTCGAGCGAGTGGAGTCCGATTTTGACGCTGACGAAGAGGAGTGGGATTAGCCTGAGGGGTGCGGTCCGCGCGAGGGTGTCGCGGAGCGCGGACCGCCTGCCGAACCGATGATAACGACCTCCTCGCTCAGCCCGGCCGTCTACTTCGCCGTTCTGGCGGCCATCTCCGGTTATCTCTACCTGCAACAGCGCCAGTCCTACCTCACGCTGTGGGGAATGGG
>JBHENR010000067.1:0-4076 GCA_046262555.1 Gemmatimonadota bacterium
TGACGGGCTTCTACAAGGATAAGGGGACCTACGTCGACTCGGTGTGGAAGCTCCATTGCCGGCCCTGGGATCCGGGGACCCGGAAGGCTACCGGGGAGGTTCAATTCGTGAATGGTTGGCCCCCTACGGCCAACACGAATCTGAACACGAACACGTGCCTCACGGGAGACGTCCCGAGGGGGTTGAGCGGGCGCGCCGGCATCTACCTCGACGAGGTCACCGTCCTCTGTTGAATCCAGCCGGCGGGGCGTTCCCAACGCCCCCGGTTTGAGAACGATTCTTGAAACTTGACCAAATCCATCCGGATTTCTACCTTCCCTGGGCTCTAAAGGCGGCAGACCCTTGCGAGGTAGCGGTTTGACGTATCGGGAGAAAACTACGGCTCGCGGCGCGGGGAAGGCCGTCATCGCCCTCGACCGGCCTTCTACGACGGCCGTGCACCGCGATATTCACCCGGATACCATCGACGCCATTTCGCGCGCTCACGGGGAGCCGGAATGGTTTGCGGAGCGTCGCCGCCGGGCCTGGAACGTTTACCTCGAGACTCCCATGCCGACGACCCGGGACGAGGCATGGCGGTACACCGACCTGGCGAAGATTCCGTGGCAGGACCTGGCGATGCGGGCTGGCGCGGCGAGCAGAGCGCCGACGATGGCCTCGCCGGGCGAGGAGGTGTCCGCGGAGATCCTGGCCGCCATGGCAGGTGGGGCAGCATCAGCTTCCGCGGACGACGCGGCCGGCCGGGCGATCGAGCACAATGGCGCGCGCTTCCACGGCGAACTGGCGGATGACCTCGCCGCCCAGGGCGTCCTGTTCCTCGACCTGGCGACGGCCATCCGCGAGCATCCCGAGCTCGTCCAGCGCTACTTCATGACCAGCGCGGTGACGCCGGCCTTCGGCAAGCTGGCAGCGCTTCATGGGGCGTTCGTCTCCGGCGGCAGCGTGATCTACGTGCCGCGCGGAGTCGAGATCGCGCTGCCGCTGTCGATCTTCCGCTGGCTGGACCTGGAAGGTGCGGCGCTATTCCCGCACACGCTGGTGATCGCCGGGCCGCAGAGCCGGGTGACGGTGATCGAGGAGGGCGGCTCGCCCGCGCGGGCGCAGGCCGGCTTCGCGATGCACTGCGGCGCCACCGAGATCATCGCCGAGGAGGGCGCTCGCGTCCGCTACGCGCTCATTCAGCAGTGGGGCCGCCACGTGTTCCACTACCAGGCGGCACGGCTCTTCGCCCAGAAGGACGCCGAGATCCAGACGCTGCTGGTGACGCTGGGCGCGAAGATCGCCCGCAGCGACGTCGAGACGGATCTGCAAGGTGAAGGGTCGAGCTCGGAGATGCTGGGGCTCTATCTGGGCGACGCCGATCAGCACTTCGACCACTCCACCTATCAGCTCCACGCCGCACCCCACGCCCGGTCGAACCTGCTGTACAAGGGGGCACTCAAGGACCGCTCGCGGGCCGTCTTCCGGGGGATGATCCGGGTCATGCCGGGCGCGCAGGGGACCGACGCCTACCAGACCAACCGCAATCTGCTCCTCTCGGAGGACGCCCACGCCGACTCGCTGCCGAACCTCGAGATTGAGGCCGACGACGTCCGCTGCTCGCACGGCGCCACCGTCGGCCAGTCCGACGAGCAGCAGATCTTCTATCTCATGAGCCGCGGCCTCACCCGCCAGCAGGCCGAGAAGCTGATCGTGCTCGGCTTCTTCGAGGAAGTGCTGGTGCGGATGCCGCTCGAGGGGCTCCACGACCGGCTGGCCGCGGCGATCGAGCGGAAGCTGGGATGAGCAGCCCGGACGGGGAAGCCGGCGCCGCGGAGCGGATGGTCAATGAAGGCGGTCCCTCCGACGCGGTGGATGTTCCCTTCGTCCGGGTCGCCGCGACCGACGAGGTCCCCGATGGCGAGATGCGGGGGTTCGAGGTGAACGGCGTCAAGGTGGGGGTCGCCAGCGTCGAGGGCGAGTACCACGCGTTCCACGACTGCTGCACCCACCAGCAGTACTGCCTTACCGACAGCTGGCTCGCGGACGATCGGATTTCGTGCGACTTGCACGGCGCCACGTTCGACCTCCGGACCGGCGAGGTGCTGACGTTGCCCGCCACCAGGCCTCTGCCGATCTTCCCGGTCGAGGTCCGGGACGGCGCGATCTGGGTCGCCGTGCCCGACGCCAGCGCCATCGAGATGCCGCCGGAGTAGCGGAGTGCTCGCCGCTCCCGCCCTCGACGTCACGGCGCTGAAGGCCGAGTTCCCGATCCTCGGCCAGACGATCCACGACCGCCCCCTCGTCTACCTCGACAACGCCGCCTCGTCGCAGAAGCCGCGCGTGGTCATCGACGCGCTGACGCACTACTACGAAACGGACCACGCGAACGTCCACCGCGGCGCGTACGAGCTCTCGATCCGCGCCACTGACCAGTACGAAGCCGCGCGCGGCACGGTGGCCCGGTTTATCGGCGCCCCGCGGAGCGATGAGATCGTCTTCACCCGCGGGACGACGGAGGCGATCAACCTGGTGGCGTCGTCGTGGGGTGGCTCGACGCTGCGGGCTGATGATGTTGTTGTGGTCTCCGAGATGGAGCACCATTCGAACCTGGTGCCTTGGCAACTCGCCTGCGAGGCGGCGGGGGCGACGATCCGGGCGATCGGCGTGACGGACGACGGCCAGCTCGATCTCGATTCGCTTGACGCGCTGCTGGCTGCCGGGAGTGTGCGCCTGGTCGCCACCGGGCATGTCTCGAATGCCGTCGGGACGATTCACCCGGTGGCGGAGATCGCGCGGCGGGCGCACTCCGCGGGAGCGATCTACCTGGTGGACGGCGCCCAAGCCGCGCCGCAGCTCCCGGTGGACGTCGGGGCGCTCGACTGTGACTTCTATACGCTCAGCGGCCACAAGATGTGCGGCCCTACCGGGATCGGCGCGCTCTGGAGCCGGAAGGCGCTGCTCGACGCCATGCCGCCGTATCAGGGCGGCGGCGAGATGATCGACGAGGTGCGGATCGAGCGCTCGACGTACGCCGAGGTGCCGCGGAAGTTCGAGGCCGGCACGCCGGCCATCGCCGGCGCCGTCGGGCTGGCGGTCGCGATCGAGTTCCTGCAGGGCATCGGCATGGAGGCCATTCACGCCCACGAGCAGGCACTGGTGCGGGTCGCGCTCGAGCGGCTGGCCGGCGAGTTTCCGGAGATCCGGCTCTTCGGCCCGCCGGCGACCGTCCCGCGCGGTGGTGTCCTCTCGTTCACCCTGGCCGATATCCATCCCCACGACCTCGCCACGATCCTCGACCACGAGGGTGTCGCCATCCGCGCCGGCCACCACTGCTGCCAGCCCCTGATGCGCCGCTTCGGCGTCGCCGCCACGGCGCGGGCGTCGTTCTATCTCTACAATGACGAGCAGGATCTCGAGGCACTGGTGCGGGCGTTGCACCGGGCGCAGAAGATCTTCGGGGTGGGGTAGTGCTGGAATCGATTTTCCGCGAGCTGATCCTCGACCACTACCGCAAGCCCCGCAATAAGGGCGCGCTGGACGCGCCCACCGTTACGGTCGCGATGCGGAATCCCCTCTGCGGCGACGAGCTGGAGCTGCGGCTTCGGATCGTGGACGACTGCATCGAGGCGGTCGGGTTCACCGGCCAGGGGTGTTCGATCAGTCAGGCCTCGACGTCGATGATGACCGAGAAGCTCGAGGGAATCACGCTGGACGAGGCGATCGCTGTCGAGCGCCGATTCCTCGATTTGATGCACGGCGACGAGAGCGCCGCCGAGGATCGCGCGCTGGGAGACCTCCGGGCGCTGCAGGGTGTCTCGCGCCTCCCCGTCCGCATCAAGTGCGCGCTGCTCAGCTGGAACGCGCTCGACGAGGCGATCAGGGCCTATCGCGAAGATCCGCAGGGGGTGATGGGGGCGAAGCTGGAGTTCGAGGATCTGACGACCAAGCTGCCTCCGGGATTCGATCCCGAGGCGGTAAAACAGGAGATCCCCCGCTAGAACGACCTCACGACGTCGCCGGGCCTGTCTCGCACGCCTGCGGGCGTCCGGTTTCCAAACCCCGCCGCAGCCACGCCGCCCGCTGCTCGCTCGTCC
>JBHENR010000068.1:0-3841 GCA_046262555.1 Gemmatimonadota bacterium
GTCAGGTCGAGACCGGCGCCGCGATCTACCCGCGCCTGGAAGCGCGGATCGCGTGAGCCCGCCATGAGCCCGCGCCGGACCGAGCCCTCGTGGGGCGACCTGCGGCTGGGCATCATCGTCTCCGCCGCGGGGCTGCTGGCACTGGTGGGGGTCATCGTCCTCGGCTCCGGGCGCGGCCCCATGCGGCCCGACACCTACACGCTCTACGTGAACCTCGACGACGCGGGCGGCCTCCGGGTGGGCTCGCCGGTCGAGCTCGGCGGAACCCCGGCGGGGCAGGTCGTGGACGTGGCGATCCTGCCGGCGGACGGCCCCGAGCCGGTGACGGTGGCGCCAGCGCCCACGGCCCCCGGGGACCGGGACATCCGGATTCAGCTGTCGGTCGAGGAGCGCTTCCAGAGCCACATCACCGCCCGCTCCCGGGCCCAGCTGGCGAGCCTCGGCATGGGAGGCGAGCGGTACGTGAAGATCGTCCCCGGCGACGTGCGCGAGCCTGCCCTGCCGCCGGGCTCCGACGTCCCGACCGTGGCCTCCGTGGACCTCGACCTCGTCCTCGCCCGGCTGGGGCGCGCGGGGAACGAGGTGCAGGAGATCGCCTATCTGGGAGGCGAACTGCAGCAGAAGATCGCCACGGGGGCGGGCACGGTGGGAAAGCTGGTGGACGTCGACTCTCCGCTGTACGACCGGGTCGACCGGTTCCAGGACGGGGCCCAGAGCTTGCTCGAGGCGCTGGACGAGGGGGCGGGCGTGGTGCCGCAATGGAGGGCGGACGGCCGCCTGAAGGCCTCGGTGGAGGCGCTCCGCGACGACGCCGCGGCGCTGGCCGACTCGACTCCCGCGCTGGACGTTTGGGCCGACCCGGTCGCCCTGCGCGAGGCGATCGCCGGTCTGAGGGCCGAGGCCGCGGAGCTCTCGCGCAAGCTCGACCGGGGAGAGGGCACCCTCGGCAGGCTCCTCCACGATGAGGAACTGTTCTTGCAGCTACGGGTACTTCGGGAGGGCCTTGCTAACGTTATGACCACTATAGAGCAGGACCCGATGGATTCAGTCAACATCGAGCTCTTCTGACGATGAAATTGGGCCTGTCCGCGGTTGACATCCTCGTTCGGAGGTGGTACTCTCGCTGGGCTTCGCTCACCCCAGTATAGTGTCGATATTGCCATGCGGGTGCCACGGCCCCGCCATCATACATAAGCGCCTCCGGGAGGATTCTCAGGTGTCAGACCGGTTCGGAACATTCATGTTCATTCCCCACGAAAACAGCAACGTCCGCTCATTCCGCACGACCCGCAGCACGATCGTCGGCTCGCTCTGCATCGCGCTGGGAGCGCTGGCGCTGGCGGCCGGCGCGGGGGCCTGGCTGGCCGCCACCGGCGGTCCCGGAGCCAAGCCGGCGATCGCGCGCGAGAACGCGCGGCTGCGGACCGAGCTGACGACGCTCCAGGGCAAGACCGACGAGCTCGGCCAGCGGCTCGAGGCGCTGCTGGGTCGCGAGGAGGAGCTGCGGCTGGTCGCCGACCTCCCCGCCGTGCCGGTGGAGGTCCAGGCGGTGGGCGTCGGCGGACCCGGCCACCCGTCGCTGGACGCCGTGAACATGGGAGGCGATCGCGAACTCTCCAACCGCGTCAGCGGGATCTCGAGTTCGCTCGACATGCTGTTGCGCCGCAGCGAGCTGGTGGCCAGCAGCATGGAGGATGTCCGCAAGTCGATCGCCGCCAAGCGGGCGCGCTTCAGCGCCACCCCGTCGATCTGGCCCGCCTCGGGATTCCTCTCCAGCACTTACTCGCTCCACCGCCGCCACCCGATCTTCCACGACGTCCGGCCCCACTACGGCATAGACATCTCCGCTCGGCGCGGCAGCCCGATCGTCGCCACGGCGGCCGGCTCGGTGGTCCAGGCGGGGTGGGAGAACGGGCACGGCAACTTCGTCGAAGTCGATCACGGCCACGGCATCCGCACCACCTATTCCCACGCCTCCCGTGTGCTCGTGCGGGCCGGGCAGAAGGTGAACCGCGGCGACACGGTGGCGCTGGTCGGCTCGACCGGGTTCTCGGTCGCGCCCCACGTGCACTACGAGGTGCACGAGAACGGGCATCCGATTGATCCGCTCAGATATATCTTCCCGGACGCCATCGCCGACTAGGTCGGTCGCTGAAGACGGCCGATCTGCGGCGTTGGACTCCTCGGCGCTCGCTGCGGCGTACTTTGCAGAACGCCTCACTCGGCCATCGTCATCGGCCGTGCGTCTCAGCCGTCTTGGGCGACCTCTCGCGCTTCGCTTCAACCGCGCTCGTCTCTCGATCCACAGCTCGTCCTAGCAATCTTCTCCGCGCTGCGGACTCGCGTGTGCTGGCGCTGTCTGGCGTGGTGAGGGTCGGCGTTTAGGTTCGGGGGTCCGATGGGTGTGAAGGGCGCCAAGCTGGAGTGGATCGGGGGCACGGGGGAGCCGAGTCCGGCGCCATTCGCGCGGGCGCGGCTCGCGAACGGGGTGCGGGTGCTGATCCGCCCCAATGCCGCCATCCCGGTGGTGGCTGTCGACTGCTGGATCGGCGTGGGGGCAATCCACGAGACCGACGAGCACGCCGGCATCTCCCATTTCCTCGAGCACATGTTCTTCAAGGGCACGCGGCGCTTCCCGTTGGGCGCGATGGACCGCCTGGTCAAGGAGATGGGCGGGTACAACAACGCCGCCACCTCGATGGAGTACACCCACTACTACATCGTTGCTCCCGCCGAGCATGTCTGGAGCGCGGCGGACCTCCTCGCCGATCACCTCGCGGATCCGGCCCTCCCCGCCGAGGAGCTCGAGCGCGAGCGGGTCGTCATCAAGGAGGAGATCCGGCGCAAGGACGACTCGCCCCACGGCAGGCTCTACACCGCGCTGACCGACGCCGCCTACGGCTCGAGCCCCTATGCGCGGGAGGTCCTCGGCACCCCGGAGTCGCTGGACCGGATCGACCCCGACGTCATGCGCGGCTGGTGGCGCTCCAACTACACCGGCGAGCGGATCGTGGTGGCGATCGCCGGCGACATCGACCCGCAGGAGGCGCTGGTGCAGGCGGAGCGCCTGTTCGGCGGGCTGCCGCAGGGCGCTCCGCCGCCTCCGGCACCGCCGCCCCCCGCCGTCCGATCCTGCGCCGTCGACGTCGGCATGGACGTCTCGCAGGGCTACCTGGTGTGGGGCTTTCCCATGCCCGGCCGGGACGATCTCGACGCTCTTTGCGAACTCGAGGTCGCGGCCACGATCCTCGGCGACGGCGAGACCTCCCGGCTCCACCGCCGGCTGATCGACGAGCTGCGCCTCGTGACCGACGTCGGCGCCTGGACGTACGGGCTCCAACGCTCGGGGCTGATGGGGGTCTCCGCCGTCTGCGGTCCGGATCGCCGGCAGGCCGTGGAGGGGGAGATCGCCGCCGTGCTCGAGGCCGCCGTCCGCCACGGCGTCAGCGCCGAGGAGGTGCGCCGCGCGCAGACGATCCTGGCCGCCGATTTCGCCTACGACAACGAGACCAACGCCGCGCTGACGGGCACCATGGGCGAGTTCGAGACGCTCTTCGGCGCGGCCGAGTCGTACCGGGACGTCCTGCGGGGGATCGCCGCCGTCACGCCGGAGCGGGTGGGCGAAGCCCTCGGCCGCTGGGTCGGTCATGACCACGCGGTGCGCGCCTGGGTGGGCCCGAATGGGGCTTGAGCACCAGCGGCACGCGCTGTCCTGCGGCAGCGTGGTCCTGGCCCGGCCCCTCGAGGCCAACGACATCGTGGTCGCGCGCGCCTTCCTGCCCATGGGCCCCCTCTACGAGGCCGAGGACGAGGCCGGCATCTCCTCGCTGCTCCAGGGGGT
>JBHENR010000069.1:0-2731 GCA_046262555.1 Gemmatimonadota bacterium
CGGGCGCGGGGCTGCCCGCACCGCCGCTGCCACAGCGGCGCTACCTCCGAGCGGCGACGGCGGCGGGCGGGGCGGCAGCCCGCCAGCGGCGCCGTCCTCGACGCGCTCGACCTGCTCAGCGACGGCCCCTGGACCGGCAACGGCAACCAGCGCGTGCTCCCGCGCACGGCCGCGGTACCGGGGCCCGCTGCGTCGGCGGACCGTCTGCCGCACGGCCGCGCCGGGTGCCCGGGCGGCCCGGGCCGGCGCCGGCTTGCCGGCCGGGACGCGGCCCCGTATCCTGAGCGTCGCCGGCGGCACGGCGCGCCGGCGGCGCGGAAGGGAGTGACCGTGGGCGCGGCACCAGCGTCGCGGCCGATCGAGGCGACCGGGGTGCCGGGGCTGGACGCCGTGCTCGGCGGCGGGCTGCGCCGCGGCGCCCTCGTCCTGGTCGTCGGCCCGCCCGGCAGCGGCAAGACCACGCTGGCCGCCCAGCTCGCCTTCGCCGCCGCGGCCGCCGGGCGCCGCGCCGCGCTCCTGACCGCCCTCTCCGAGTCGACCGACAAGCTCGTCGACCACCTGCGCACCCTGGCCTTCTTCGACGCGGGGGCGGTCGGCGACGCGCTGCAGGTGCTCAGCCTGCAGCAGTTCCTCGCCGATGGCCTCGCCGGCGCGGCCGACGCGGTGGTGGCCGCGGCCCGCCAGCAGCGGGCCGACCTGGTGGTCCTCGACGGCTACCAGGGCGCGCGCGGCGCGGGGGGCGACGCGCAGCTGGGTCGGCAGTTCCTCTACGACGTCGGCGGCCGGCTCAACCTGCTGGGGGCGACGCTGGTCGTCACCAGCACCACCCCGCCCCCCCCGCCGCGCTCCTGGAGGAGGCCACGACCGCCGACGCGATCCTCCAGCTCACCGCCGCCTTCGTCGGGGTCCGCCAGCGGCGGGCGCTGGGGGTGGTCAAGGTGCGCGGGGCGGCGCCCCTGCCGGGGCTGCACGGGCTGACCCTCGACGCGGCCGGCGTCACGGTCCACCCCAGCCCGGAGACCCGGGTCGCCGAGGACGCGGGCGCGGGCGGCCGCGCGCCGACGCCCGCGCCCGGGCGCGCCTCGACGGGGCTGGCGGAGTTGGACGCCCTGCTGGGCGGCGGGCTGCCGCGCCACTCGCAGACGCTGGTGGTCGGCCGCCTCGGCACCGGCAAGACCCTGCTCGGGCTGTGCTTCGCCCTGGCCGGGGCGCGCGCCGGCGAGCCGACGGTCTTCCTCGGCTTCCGCGAGAGCGCGGCGCAGCTCGCCGAGAAGGCCGCGCACTTCGCCCTGGGGGCCGAGCTGCGGGCGGCCCTGGCCCCGGGCGGCGGGCTCACGCTGCTGCGGCTGCCTCCGGTCAACCAGGACCCCGACGCGCTGGCGGACCGGCTGCTGGCGGCCGTCGACGGGGCGGGGGCGCGGCGGCTGGTGGTGGACAGCGTCGCGGAGCTCGAGCGGGCGGTGGCCACCAGCGGCGACCCGGGGCGGGTGGACGACTACCTGGCCGCGCTGGTGGAGTTGCTGCGGGCGCGGGCGGTGACCACGCTGTTCATCCGGGACGTGCGCCAGACGGTGGCGGCGGAGATCGACTTCGGGGAGGAGCCGCTGGCGGTCTTCACCGAGAACCTCGTCCTGCTGCGGCAGGTGGCGCACCGCGGCCGGCTGCGCCGGGTGCTGGCGGTGCTGAAGATGGGCGCCTCCGCCCACGACACGAGCCTGCGCGAGTTCACGATCCGCGCGCCGGAGGGCATCCGGGTGCTCGCCCCGTTCGAGAGCGGCGCGGGCGTGCTGGCCGACCTCGCCGCGGACGACGCCACGGACGACGCCTGAGCCGTCCGGCGCCGCGCGGTGGCCCCCGTCGTGCGCCGCCGCCGACCGGCCGCGCGGCCGCCGGGCGCTCCCCGCACCGACCGATGGACGCGACGCCACGCGGGTGGGCGCGGGGACCGCGCGACGTGAGAGGGGGAGCGTGGACGCGCCAGCACCGATCCCGGTCCTCATCGCCGACGACGAGGCGGCGATCGCCGAGATCGTGGCGACCGTCGTCAGCGAGGCCGGCTATGCGCCGCGGGTCGCGGCGAACGGGCGCGAGGCGCTCGCCCTGGCGCGCCGCGACCCGCCGGCGCTGGTGATCACCGACCTGATGATGCCGCTGCTGGACGGGGCTGGGCTGATCGCGGCGCTGCGGGCGGAGGCGGCGGCGGCGGGACGCGCGGCCCCACCGGTGATCCTGCTCACCGCGGCCGGGCCGGGGGCGGCGCGTGCGGCGGGCGCCGACGCCGTCCTCCCCAAGCCGTTCGACCTGGCGGCGCTGGAGGGCTTGCTCGGGCGGTTCCTGGCCGGGGCGTAGCGCGGCGGCACGCGCGCCGGGTACCGGCCGCACCGCCGCCAGGAGAATCCGCGGTCCGCGTCGCACCCCACCCTACACTGTAGATAACCGCCTGTTGCGTCACCCACTCGGCCGTCGGCTGCGCCGTACAGCCGGCCAAGCGCACACGTCGCGTGCCGAGCTCGACGAAAAACAAGACGTAGACGGTCTTGAGGAACAGGGTCTCGACCGTGAAGAAGTCGCAGGCCAGGATCTGGTCGCGGTGGCGGGCGAGGAACTGCCGCCAGGTACTGCCCCGGCGCCCCCGCTCGGGTGCCGGTGGCAGGCCGTGACGCTGGAGGATGGCCCGGACGGTCGTGTGGGCGACGCGATGGCCGAGCTTGGCCAGCTCGCCCTGGCGCGC
>JBHENR010000070.1:0-11573 GCA_046262555.1 Gemmatimonadota bacterium
TCCAGCTTGTCGAACAGCGAGGGGCCCGGGAGCGCGTCGGGTCCCCCGCCGGTCGCCGCGGGGGGCGTGGGGCCGGCGGGCTCGGCCGGCGTCGAAACGGCCACCGGCGCGGCCTCCGGGGCGGCGCCCCCACCCGGGCGGCGGAACAGGGCCCGGCCCAGCGCCCGCACATAGGCGCGCCCACCGGTGGCGTCCAGGTGGGTGCGGGCGGTGGCGACCTTGGAGTCGAGGTTGTCGAGGAAGTGGAGCACCAGTGCCTCCATCGTCTGGGGCTGGACCGGGCTCCCCCACTCGAGCTCCCCCTGATGACTCAGGATGAGATGGCCCAGGTCGGTGATCCGCTCGGTCCGGCATCCCGGCAGCGTCTGGCACCGCGCCCGCACCATGGCGAAACCCAGCGCGATGTGGCCGAGAAGCGTTCCCTCCTCGGTGTAGGGGAAACCCGGCTCGACCGCCAGCTCGACCACCTTGCCGATATCATGACAGAACGCCCCGGCGAGCAGGAGATCGCGATCCAGTTCCGGATAGTGGGACGCCACCAGGGCGCACAGCTCCATCACCGAGAGCGTGTGCTCGGCGAGCCCGCCGACGTAGGCGTGGTGATTCACCTTGGCCGCGGGGGCGGCGGCGAACGACCGGCTGAAGTCCGGATCATCCAGAAACCCGCTGACGAGCCGCCGCAAATCGACGTCGGCGAGCGTGTCGAGCAACGCGCGGATCGCGGCGACGGAGACCTCGCCGGGAACGGGTCCGCTGGCGAGGAAGTCCGCCGGATCAAGCGCCTCGTGGGCGAACTCCGCCGACTGCACCCGCAGCTGGCGCTCGCCCTGGTACTCGCCAACGTCGCCGCGGACGCGCGCGAAACCGCCTTCCACCAGCCGCTCGGCCAGCCGGTCGGCGTCGTTCCACGCCACCCCGGGGAGCCGGCCGGTGCGGTCGGCGAATTCGAGCCGCAGGAAAGGCCCGTTCTTGCCCTGGCGCAGCTCGACGCGGCTGACGGAGAACACCTCGTCCACCTTGTCGCCGACGATCAACGTGCTGCACCACATTGACTTGCGGTAATTCATCTCGCCCATTCCTTTATTCCGTCAGCGGCCATCGTGGACGATCTCCCCGTCTACCAGAGTCAGGATCGGACGGCCCGTGAACGACCGTCCGCCGAAGGGCGTGTTGCGGCCCAGCGAGCAAAATGCCCCCGGCTCGACCACCCAGCGTGCCTCCAAGTCGAAGACCGCGAGGTCGGCCCGCCCGCCCGGCTCCAGCCGCCCGGCCTCGAGGCCGAAGGCGCGGACCGGCGCGAAAGCCATCCGGTCGATCAACGTTGCGAGGCCGAGCCCGCCGGTCAGGACCAGCTCGGTATGCAACACCCCGAAGGCGGTCTCGAGGCCAATCACTCCGAAAGGCGCCGCGGCCAGACCGCTCGCCTTCTCCGCCGCCGTGTGGGGGGCGTGATCGGTGGCCACGCAGTCGATGACTCCCTCCGCCAGAGCCGCTCTCAGCGCCGCTCGATCCGTGCGGGACGCCAGCGGCGGATTCATCTTGGCGAGAGTCCCCGCTTCCGCCACCGTTTCCGTCGTCAGCACGAGATGGTGCGGACTCACTTCCGCCGTGACGTCGAGCCCCCGCGCCCGGGCGGCGGCGAGCAGCTCAACGGAGGCGGCGGTAGAGAGGTGGCAGAGGTGGAGCCGCCCTCCCGCCTGCGCCAGCACCTCGAGGTCCCGCGCCACCGCCGCGCTCTCGGCCGTGGCGGGTATCCCCCGGACCCGCAGCCGGTCTGCCAGCGGTCCCTCGAGGATAGCGCCTCGCGCTGACAGCTCGAGCGCCTCGCAGTGGTCGGCCACCACCAGGCCCGCCGCGCGGGCCCCTCCCAACACCTCCGCCAGCATCTCCGCCGTTGCGATCGGCCGGCCGTCGTCGGAGAGGGCGACCGCGCCGGCCGCCCGAAGGGCGACGGCATCCGTAGCCACTTCCCCGCCGGAACCCACCGTGGCCGCGGCGATGGGCAGCACACGAGCCCCCCGGGCAGCGGCCCCCCGCTCGCGGACGAACCGCACCCACTCCGGCGTGTCCCCGATGGGACTCGTATTCGGCATGGCGCAGACGGTGGTGAAACCGCCCGCCGCCGCCGCCGCCGCCCCGCTGGCGATCGTCTCCTTCGCCTCCCCGCCCGGCTCGCGAAGGTGGACATGGAGATCCACCAGTCCGGGCGTGACGAGGCACCCCTGGATCTCGATGATCTCAGCGCCCGCCCGCCCGAAGCCGGCGCCGAGGTCGCCGGGCGCTTCGACCGCCAGGATCCGCCCGTCCGCGATCACCACGTCGGCGCGCTCGTCACGGCCGCTGGCCGGGTCGAGGACACGGCCCCCCCGCAGAATCCGGCGCGGCGCGGCGGGCGTCACCCTTCGGCCAGCGCCGACAGGACCGCCATCCGGACGGCGACTCCCGCCGTCACCTGGCGCCGCACGAGCGCCCGCTCGCCATCGGCCACTTCGCCGTCCATCTCGACCCCGCGATTCATGGGACCCGGGTGCATGAGCGCCACCCCGGCCGGCAGTCGCTCCGCCCGCTCGAGCGTGATGCCATAGCGCCGCCGGTAGGCCGCCGGGTCCGGGAGCTCCTCGCCCGCCGCGAACCGCTCGCGCTGGATCCGCAGCGCCATCACCCCGTCGGCGCCTTCCAGCGCCGCGTCGAGATCACTCGTCATTGCCGCCCCGGGGTACTCGTCGCCCGCTGGCAACAGGTACGCGGGGCCGCACAGCGTGACCGTCGCCCCCAGCGCGGTCAGCCCGTAGAAGTTCGAGCGCACCACCCGGCTGTGGGCGACGTCTCCCACCATGACCAGGTGGCGTCCCGCGAAGCCGCCCCAGAATCGCCGCAGCGTCACCAGATCGAGCAGTCCCTGGGTCGGATGCTCGTTGGCGCCATCTCCGGCATTGATGATGTGGACGCCGTCGAGCGCCTCCGCGAGTCGAGCCGGCGCGCCGGCCTCGGGATGCCGCACCACCAGCGCATTCACGCCCATTGCGGCCAGCACGTGGCCGGTGTCGATCAGCGTCTCGCCCTTCTCGAGGCTCAACCGCGCGCCCTCGATCGTCAGCCGCTCGAGGCCGAGCCGCTGTTCGGCCAGCTCGAACGAACAGCGCGTCCGCGTCGACGGCTCGAGGAACAGGTTGGCGACGCTGAGACGGGAAGCTCCTCCGGGGTCGACTCCGTGGCCGCCATTCCCCGGCCGCGAGGCGACGTCCCAGAAGGCCTCTGCCCGGTCGAGAAGATCGGTCAGCTCGGCGGCTGAGAGTCCAGCGAGCCCCAGCAAGTCTTTCCGGCGGAACGCGCCGGGCATCTAGTGGGGGCCGGCCTCGCGCTCGACGAGCTCGACCTCGCGGACGCCGTCGAATTCCTCGACCTTGACTTTGATCTGCTGGCTCTGCGACGTCGGCACGTTCTTGCCCACGAAGTCCGCCCGGATCGGGATCTCGCGGTGACCGCGATCAACCAGCACGGCGAGCAGGATCCGGCGGGGGCGCCCGAAGTCCATGATTTCGTTGAGCGCGGCCCGGATCGTCCGGCCGGTATAGAGCACGTCGTCGACCAGCACAATCACTTTCTCCTCCACCGGAAACGAGATGTCGGTGGCGGCGATGACGGGCTGGTCCGCGACCGTCTGGAGATCGTCGCGATAGAGCGTGATGTCCATGGCGCCGATCTCCGGCGCCCGGCCCTCGCTGCGCTCGATCTCGGCCACGATCCTTTCCGCAAGCTGCACGCCGCGGCGCTGAATGCCGACGATGGCGAGCCCCTCGACCCCGTGGGTCTCCTCCACGATCTCATGCGCGATCCGGACCAGGGCCCGGTCGATCGCCTGGGCGTCCATGATGATCGTCCCCACGCGCGCCTCCTCAGACTGGGGGCAGAAAAAACCCCCTCCGGACGCTCGCCGGACGGGGGATCGGAATCGCCTGCACTATTGCCAGCGGCCTCCGCTTGAAAGGAATGGCGAACCTATGACGCCGCCCTCGAAGCGTCAAGAATTCGACGGCGGGGGGCGCGGCGGCGTACGCTTGAGCCGAATGGACCCGCAGCGCAGACCGACCGGGCGCTTCACCGCTCCGCTTCCCGCGATTCCCCCGCGCATCCGGAGCCAGTTTCCCCGCCGACTGGTCAACTGGTTCGCCGCCCACGGCCGCGATCTCCCCTGGCGGCGGACCCGCGACCCGTATCGCATCCTGGTCAGCGAGATTCTGCTGCATCAGACCCAGGTGGCGCGCGTGCTGGAGACCTACGCCCGGTTTCTTCGCCAGTACCCGACGCTGGCGCATCTCGCCCGCGGGCGGCTGCGCGCAGTCAAGGCGATCACCGACCCGCTGGGCTACAAGATCCGGGGCAACTGGCTTCACGCCATCGCGCGGCAGGTCATGCGGGATCATGGCGGCGCGTTTCCGCGCGAGCCGGAAACACTCGCGCGCTTATGCGGCGTCGGCCCCTATACCGCCAATGCGATCCGTTGCTTTGCCTTTGGCGAGGCGGTGCCGCTGGTGGACGCCAACGTCGCGCGGGTGTGGGAGCGGCTGTTCGGGCTCGAGCGCGACCGCGCGTCGGCCGCCGGCCGGCGGCGGCTGTGGTTCTACTCCGAGGCGCTGCTGCCAGCAGACGATGCCTGGCGGTTCAATCAGGGGCTGATGGACTTCGGGGCGACGGTCTGCCGGCCGCGCGTGCCTCGCTGCGAGGTGTGTCCCATGACGGATTTCTGCGCGACGTACGCGGCCGCCTACCGCACGCGAAGCACCGCGCGGCGCGTGGCCGAGCCATGAGCGCCCTCGTCAGGCCGCGGCGATCCGCTCCACCGTGTTCCAGTTGCGGGTGGTTATCCTGCGGCCGTAGATCTTCTCCAGCAGGCTCATGGCGTCGCCCGACCGACCCGGTCGGGAGACCATCACCACGCTGAACACCTCCTTCCAGCTTGCCTGCAGGATCCGGAAGTCGCCGTCCGCCGACGCATAGGGGATCTCCAGCGTCGCCGTCGGGCTCTCCCGCAGAAACGTTACGTACCGGCGCGTTTCGGGCGTGACCGTGATGTCCTTGAAGGGACTCGCCTCGATCATGCGCCGCAGGTGAGCGACGGGGCGCAGAATGACATCCGTTGCGAAACCGAAAGTCCGCTCGAGGTGGGCCTCGATCATCGGAGTGAGTGACGCCTCACACGCCTTCGGCACGTCGAACACGACGTTGCCCGAGGCCAGCAAGGTCTTGACGTTTGCGAACCCGAGCGCTTCGAAGCACGCCCTCAAGGCGGCCATCGGGATCCTCCGATTCCCGCCCACGTTGATGCCCCGCAGCAGGGCGACATGCCGGGTCGAGGGGGGCAATGCAGCAGGCACGAGGCTACCCCTCCTCAATCCAGCGGAGCCACGGATTTGACACGCACCGGAGGGTGATCCTTGTACCGCGCGAGCTCCTCCAGTCGGGGTTCAAGGATCCGATCGGCCCTCCGGCGCGACAGGTTCAGGGCCTGCCAGCGCGCGTACCGGGGCTGATCGGCCCTCACCGCCCGCCAGTACAATTCGCGTGCCAGGCTGCCCTTCAGGTCCTCGTCCGCGGTGTCCAGCAGTTGCACGGTGACGGGAATGGCATCTTCCGACAGCCGGCTCAAGTAGGCGCCGTCCACCTTACCCGTCGACGCATAGCGTTCGATGTTGCGCCGCGCGATGAGGGCCTCCGGATTGAGTCCGTTCATCCCCGCCAGGAACAGGACCATCAAGAGCACGAGGCCAAGGGCCAGCGCGCTCTCCTTTCTGTCGCGGCAGATCTTATGGAGCAGCAGGCCGAAACCGACTCCCAGAAAGACGATGAAGGCATGACTGTAGAACCGAAGCGTGGTAAAACCATACGCCTCTTCATACAACACCAGACGCCTGAATGCCGAGCCCATGATGAGCATCACCTCGATGATCAGCGCGCTGCTCAGGATCTTGAACCGCAGGCCGTTTCGCCCATCCGTCTTCGCGACGAACTTGTCGCTCCCCCACAGCAGGGCGAAGGACACCACCGCCACGACGATCAGCTCGAAGAAGCCCTTGCGCGCGTACGCGGCGTAGGTAAACCCCTGCGCGGCGATGTTGCTCTCGCCGCCGAACAGATAGGTGAGCTGGACCAGGATGAAGACGAGGAAAAGCACGCAGATGGAGCCGAGCACGATGGACGCTTCGAGGTTGCCGAGCGCTCGCGAGCCGGTACGCTCCGCCGGAGTGACCTCGTCGGGCTTTCCGAGCACATAGGAAAGACCCCCGGCGAATACCAGGCTCGCCAACAGGACGAGGATTGAGCGGACCACGGTTTCCGGCGCGATCTCGATGCGGAGCAGGTCCGAGAGCAATTTCTGAAACACCAGATCCGCCGAGGCGAACAGGAAGAGAAACACGATCAGCACCGGCAGCGCCATCACGGTTCCCCGGATAACGCGCGACCAGACTCCCTGATCCTTCATGCCGGACCGAAGCCCCATGAGTTCGGACAGGGTGTGGAAGAGCGGCACGACAAACTTCAACGGCAGGAAAGGCAGGCTCAGGTAGTGGCCGACCCGAAAGGCTCGCACGCGTCGGGCAGGGGAAACTCGCGCCATGAGCATCAGGAGCAGAAAACAGGCCATGATGTTGAGAACCGTCAGCAGTTCGCTCGAACGCACGAAGACCATGAGGCTGAAGAAACCCAGCGGGATCAGGAGCCAGATGGTTTGCCTGTCGACGGGCTTGTTGAAATACGCCAGCAGGCCGAGCAGTCCCCCGGCGATCAGCATGATGTACAGGGGGAATCCAAGACCCGGGACCTTGCCGTAGAGGAGGTAGTCCCACCCCAGACCCAGCAGAAGAGCGACACCGGCGATGGAACCGGCTTTCGTCAGGCTACCAGCTCGGGAGTGGGTAATCGACATGGCCCCAGTCTACTACGGCGCCCTACTATCTGTCAAGTACTTTGCATAGTAAAGTCACAGGCGGCGCCATTTCCCTGCAGTGGCGGAGAGGGCGGGATTCGAACCCGCGAGACGCTTTCACGTCTACGCGATTTCCAGTCGCGCTCCTTCGACCGCTCGGACACCTCTCCGCGCCAGCAGGGCGGGAAGATACCCCGGCTCACCCCAGAATGACTCGCATCCTGTGCTCGGCCCCGTCGTCGGCGAGCGGAATGCGGGCCCCCGCGCGCGGCTCCCGGCAGGGTTCCTCTTCGTCGGCGGAGCCCCAGCCGCAGTCCGGCACGACCTCCCCATCCAGCTCGGCGCTCGCCACCCCCTTCATCACTCCGTGGGGGTTCTCCACCACCAGCTCGTAACGCGCGGAGTGGTAGCGGAAGGAGATCTCGAAGCCGGGCCAGTCCCGCGGGATGCAGGGGTCGATATGGAGCATCGTGCCGCGCAGGCGGAAGCCGAGGATCCACTCGATCCCGGCCCGGTACATCCACCCCGCCGAGCCGGTGTACCAGGTCCAGCCGCCGCGCCCGACGTGCGGCGGCTCGGCATAGACGTCGGCCACGGCGACGTACGGCTCCACCTTATAGCGGTGAATGCCGGAGCGGGTGCTGGCGTGATTGATCGGATTGAGGATCGAGAACAGCTCGGCGGCCTGGTCGCCGTCACCCAGAGCGGCGTAGGCGAGCACCGACCACAGCGCCGCATGGGTGTACTGTCCACCGTTCTCGCGCACGCCGGGGAGGTACCCCTTGATGTAGCCCGGATCCAGCGGCGTCTCGTCGAACGGCGGCGTAAACAGCAGCACCAGGCCGTCGCCCCGCCGCACCAGATACTGCTCCACCGCCTTCATCGCCCGGCCGGCCCGCTCCACCGGCGCCGCGCCGGAGAGCACCGCCCACGACTGCGCGATGGAGTCGATACGGCACTCCCGATTCGCCGCCGACCCCAACGGCGTCCCGTCGTCGTAGTACGCCCGCCGGTACCAGTCGCCATCCCAGCCGTGCTCTTCGAGGGCGGGCGCCAGCGCGTTCAGCCAGGCCGACCAGCGGGCCACGCGCTCGGTTTCTCCCCGCGCCTCGGCCAGCGGAATGAATTGCGTCAACGTGAGGTGGAGAAACCAGGCCAGCCAGACGCTCTCGCCTGCACCCTCGTGGCCGACACGGTTCATCCCGTCGTTCCAGTCCCCCGCGCCGATCAGGGGCAGTCCATGCTGGCCCACCTCGAGGCTGATGTCGAGCGCCCGGGCGCAGTGCTCGAACAGGGTTGCACTGGAGTCGGCCACGGTCGGCTCGAAGTAGAGCTCGCTCTCGTCGGCGGGAAGCGCCTGACCTTCGAGAAACGGGACGCTCTCGTCGAGCACGCCGGTGTCATCGGTGACCTGCAGGAAGTTGGCAACCGCCAGCGGGAGCCAGATCCGGTCGTCCGAGATGCGCGTCCGGACGCCCCGGCCCGACGGCGGGTGCCACCAGTGCTGGACGTCTCCCTCGACGAACTGCCGCGCCGCCGAGCGCAGCAGGTGCTCGCGGGCGATTTCGCGCCGGGCGACACCCAGGGCCATCACGTCCTGCAGCTGATCGCGGAAACCGAACGCGCCGCCCGACTGGTAGAACGCCGATCGCGCCCAGACGCGACACGCCAGCGCCTGATAGAGCAGCCACCGGTTCAGCATGTACGACATCGAGAGATCCGGCGTGCGGACCTGAAGCGCCCCCAGCACGTCCTCCCACCAGGCGGTCACGGTGGCCAGCGCCGCGTCGAGATCAGCGGAGCGCCAGCGCGTGACCAGGTCGCGCGCCGCGGCATCGTTCTCGGCCTGGCCCAGCAGAAAGACGACTTCCGCGCGTTCGCCGGGGCGCAGCGAAAGGGGCCGCTGCAGCGCGGCGCAGGGATCGAGCCCGCCGCCCGCGGTTCCGCTCAGGACGGCACCCGGGGCGACGCCCGCCGGGTACGCCGGCGTCCCGTTCCGGCCAATGAACTCGGTGCGATCCGCCGTCCAGGCCGTCTGACGCGAGCCGAGATCGGCGAATGCCACCCGCCCGGCGAACTCCTGAACCCAGCAGTTGCGGGCAAAGAGCGCCCCCGTTTCGGCGTCGTGCTCGGTCGTCACGTGCGGCGCCGACTGTTCTCGCACCACCCCGAGGACCCATTCGGCGTACGCCGTGACGGACAGCCGCCGCGTCCGCGACGAACGATTTTCCAACGTCAGTCGCGAGATCTTGATCGGATCCGCCAGCGGCACGAACTGGAGCAGGGTCAGCGCGACGTCGTGGCTTTCGTGCTCGAACCGGCTCCACCCCTGGCCGTGGCGGATGATATACGGCGTGTCTTCCCGGATCGGCAGCGGGGTCGGCGTCCACACCGCACCGGTCTCGTCGTCACGGATGTAGAGCGTCTCGCCCGGCGGATCGCTGACGGGGTCGTTGGACCACGGGGTCAGCCGATTTTCGCGGCTGTTGACGGCCCAGGTGAAGCCCGAGCCGCACTCCGACACCTGGAATCCGAATTCGGCATTGGCGATCACATTGATCCAGGGCGCGGGGGTCCACTGCCCCTCGCCGAGGATCGTCACGTATTCCCGGCCGTCCTCGGCGAAGCCCCCGAGTCCGTTGAAGAATGACAGCCGAGGCCGCGGCGTCGGGGCCTGGGGGCCGGCCCCGGCCTCGGGTCGCTCGGGGGGTGGCGGGGGCTCAGCCTGCGTGCGCATCGCCTCGTCGAGCTGCTCGGCGAGCGAGCCATGCCGGCTGAGGAGGATCGCCCGCGCGGTGGCGCGCAGCAGGTCGCGGTCGTCGGCCGAGACTTCGTCGGCTCGCAGGACACGCACCTCGCCATGCGCCGAGTGGACCTCGTGGCCGGACGTTACCTGGCGTACGCGTACCAGCCGCTCCAGCCAGACCTGCAGATCATCGCCGTACGTTACGGGATGCTCGTTGAAGACGATGAGGTCCACCTCCAGTCCCTTCCAGCGCCAGTACTCGTGCGCCCGCAACAGTTGGCGGACGATGTCCCGGTCCCGCATCTCATCGATCCGGACGACGAGGATGGGCCGGTCTCCCGAGACGCCGAACCGCCAGAGGGCCTGCTGGCCGAGGTTGTTCCGGGCCAGCGCGACCGAGCCGGGTCGGAGCGCCGGGTCGAGGTACAGCAGCCGGCTCGCGAGGCGCTGGAAGAGGTGCGCCTCGTCCGGCGTGATGCCGAGGTGCTGGAGCTGGACCTGCGCCTGTGTCCAGGCGAGTGCGGCTTCGCGCTCGAAGGTCGACGGGTCGCGGTACTTGTCGGCCAACGAGAGGGCGGCCTCCCGCGACTCCGCGACCAGCGTCGAGAAGGTGATCCGGGCCGTCTCGCCCGAGCGCAGCCGCACCGCCCGACGCAGGCTCAGCACGGGGTCCAGCACGGGCCCGACGGTGTTGGAGAGCGGCCGACCCTCGACGATGCAGCTCGGGTCCCGCACCCCCCGGCCGCGATCGAGAAACCGGGCGCGGTCGGTTTCGACCTGCAGCGCCCCCACCGTCTCGCCCTCGACGGCGACGACATGGACGGCCCAGACCCGGTCATCGGTGGCGGCCCGCGGCCGGCGCGTCGCCAGCAGCGCATCGTAGGCGGTCACGAACTCGGTCTGGACGAACAGGTTCTGAAACGCGGGGTGGGCCGCGTCAGCGCCCGGCGGGGCGAGCACGACTTCGGCATACGTGGTCAACTCGATTTCCCGGGTCCGGGCCCCCAGGTTCTTGAGCGTCACGCGCCGCAGCTCCCCATCATCCTCAGGTGAAACGATGATCTCCATCGAGGTCGTGATCGCCTCGTCCCGGCGGCGGAACTCGGCCCGGTCTTCCGAGTAGGCCACCGCGTAGTCGTCCGGGGTGACCGCTGTCGGCTGGTACCCCGCCGACCACACCGCCCCCGTTGCCGCATCCCGGACGAAGACGAACGTTCCCCAGTTGTCACGGGTGGTGTCCTCGCGCCAGCGCGTGACGGCGAGATTCCGCCAGCGGCTGTAGCCGGCGCCGGAATTGGTGACCATCACGCTGTAGCGGCCATTGGAGAGGAGGTGCGTGCGCGGCGCGGGGTGGTGCGGCGAGGTGAACCAGCGGATCGCCGGCGGGGGGATCTCCCGCACGTGGCGGACCGCCCGGACCTCCTCGGCCCGGGGGCGCGAGACGGCGACGTCGCGCGGCATCCGCTCCTGCAGCAACAGCTCGTTGGCCCCGATCATCGGCACCGCGTGAAAGCGGCGCCGCATGATGCCGTCGAGCAGGGTGTTGGCGAGCGCGATGATCGACATACCCTGATGGTGCGTCATGTAGGCCCGCACGACGGCCACCCGTTCGTCGGTCGGGACCCGGGCCGGCGTGTAGTCGAGCGCCTCGTAGAAACCGTAGCTGCCGCGTCCGCCCGCGGCGGCGAGCCGCTCGAAATTGCGCACCGCCGCACGGGGCGCGACCATGGCCGCGAGGGCGGTGGCATAGGGCGCTACCACCAGATCCTCGCTGAGGCCCCGTGTCAGACCCAGCCCGGGCACGCCGAAGTGGGAGTACTGATACGTCAGCGCCAGATCGCGCGCGTTATAGGCCGACTCGGAAATGCCCCACGGGATGCCGCGCTCGGCGCCGTAGCGGAT
>JBHENR010000071.1:0-9786 GCA_046262555.1 Gemmatimonadota bacterium
AGCGTGGCCAAGGCGAGCGCCGCCAGCAGCAGCACCGCCGTAGCGAAGCCGGCGAGCAGGGTGCGGCCCCGGCGCAGCGGCCCCGCGGGCGCCGCCGTCAGGCGCCGCCCGAGCCGGGCCAGGAGAGCGCCGCCGCCCAGCGCCGCGATCGCGGCCAGGGCACCCCAGCGGAGCAGCGTCGCGGCGGCCCAGTAGCTGTACTGGAGGCCCGCCAGCTCCGCTGAAGACATCAGGGAATAGGGATCGTAGGGGGCCGTTGAGGACCCGCCGGCTGACGCGCCGCGTCCCAGCCATGCCGCCGTGGCGAACGACACGGCGCCAAGTAGTGCCGCCCCCAGCACGACCGTCCTGACGGCCCGGAGGCGGACGTGCGCCCTCGTCCGGTGGGGCACTACCGCGCGCGCAGCTCGGCGAGCAGTCGGGTCGCGCGGCCCTGCCAGGCGGGGTAGGGCCCGAGCAGCGACTCCGCCTTCTCCAGCACGCCGACCGCGCCCCGGGCGTCGCCGGCGTCGGCGCGGGCCCGGCCGAGGTAATACCAGGCGAAGCCGTTGGTGGGGTCGACCTGGGTGGCGCGAAGGAATCGTCGCGCCGCGGCATCCGGCTGGCGGGCAATCAGGTACCCCTTTCCCTCCTCAACCACGCGGGCGCTCGCCGACCGGGCGGAGGTTCCCGCGCCGGCATCCCGGGCCACCGCGCGATCGGTGGAGACGACGCGGGGCGGTGGAGCCTCCGCATCGCTTCCGGAGTCGGCGTCCCGGTCGTTCGTCGAAGCGCCGGCCCCCGCGTCGGCGCCGTCACTCGCTGACGCGGTCCGCCCCTCGCCACTCCCCTCGGCATGCGCGCAGCCGGCAAGCCAGGCCAACGCGCCCAGCAGAATCCACCCCCGTCGCCACCGCGTCAGAAGATCCACCACCCCTCCTCCTCTTCTTCCGGCAACGCGTGACCGCCGCACAGCTCCTGCGGCTCCGCGCCCAGCACGAACACCTCGAACCGCCGCGCCGGGCAGTCGGGGCCCGCCAGCAGGCCGGTGGTGGGGTCGATCTCCGCGAGCACGATGTTCTTCGGCACCGGGAACTCCGGGCTCCGATTGCCGTAGCCGGACCGCCGCATGAAATCCGTCCAGACTGGCAGCGCCGCGCGGTCGCCGGTCAATCCCAGCGAGGTGTTGTCGTCATACCCGACCCAGACGAGCGCCACCAGCTCGGTCGTGTAGCCGACGAACCAGGTGTCGCGGTACGACGAGGTCGTGCCGGTTTTGCCGGCCGCCTTGCCGGTGTACCCCAGCGCCCGGGCCCGCGCCGCAGTGCCGGACTCGAAGACATCCTGCAGCATGTTATTGACCAGGTACACCGCGTCAGCCGGCAGCACCCGGTCCATCTGGACCTCGCGGTGCTGGACGACGCGGCCGCCGTCATCGACTGCGGCCAGGATCGAGAGCGGCTCGGTGTGAATCCCGCCATTGGCCAGCGTGGCGTAGGCCGACGCCAGCTCCAGCGGCGACACCTCGAACGCGCCCAGCGCCAGCGACGGCACCGCCTGCATCCGGCTCGCGATCCCCGCCTCGCGCGCGGTGCGCGAGATGCGATTGAGGCCGACGTCGAGCGCCAGCCGGCTGGTGGCGATGTTGAGCGAGTTGGTGAGCGCGGTGCGGAGCGAAACATTGCCGCGATAATTCCCGTCGTAGTTCTGGGGCGACCACATCTCGCCGCCGGATTCGACCTCGAACGGCATGTCGGCGATCATCGCGGCGGGACTCCAGCGGCCCGGCGTGAGAAAGGCCGTCAGATAGACGAACGGCTTGAACGTCGAACCCGGCTGGCGCCGCGCCTGCTCGGCCCGGTTGTACTGTGAACCCTGGTAGTCGCGACCGCCGACCATCGCCCGGACGAAGCCGGTCTGGGGGTCCATCACGACCACCGCGCCCTCCAGCTCGCCGGCGCGCTTCTTGAGCCGCGGATACCCCTCCTCCAGGTCGTCGAGTCCCTCGCGCAACGCCGTCTCGGCCGCCAGCTGGTAGCCCGCATCGAGCGTGGTATAAATCCTCAGCCCCTCGCTCTCGAGCAGGCGGCGCGGGTACCGCTCGGCCAACTCGCGCAGCACGAAATCCACGAAGTGGGGGGCATCGTTGAAGCGCTTGACCTCATCCCGGATGGCCAGCGGCTCGTTCCGCGCCCGCGCCGCCTGATCGTCGGTCAGCCGCTCCTGATCCAGCATCAGGCGCAGCACCAGGTCGCGGCGGCCGCGCGCCGCCTCGGCGTCGCGGAACGGACTGTAGCGGCCGGGATCCCGGATCAGCCCCGCCAGGAGCGCGGCCTGCGGCAGGTCGACCTCGCGCGACGACTTGCCGAAGTAGTACTGCGCCGCTTCCTCGACCCCCATGATGCTCGAGGCGCCGCGCTGGCCGAAATAGATCTCGTTGAGGTACGCCTCGAGGATCTCCTCCTTGGAGTACTTCAGCTCGAGAATGACCGCCATCGGCGCCTCCACCAGCTTGCGGCGATAGGTGCGCTCGGCCGTCAGGTAGTAGTTCTTGATCAGTTGCTGAGTGATGGTGGAGCCACCCTGGGTCGTGCCGCCGGCGCGCAGGTTGGCGAGCATGGCGCCGATCATCCGGATCGGATCGAGACCCGGGTGGTGGAAGTAGCGCGCGTCCTCGACCGCGAGCACCGCCTCCACCAGGTAGGCGGGAATCTCCTCGATCTCGATCGGGGTGCGGTCCTCCATGTGCTGATCGAAGATGATCCCCACGATCTCGGGCTCCAGCGCGGCGCTGTCGAGCTGGGCGCCGGTCCGGCCATGCGAGAGCCGGCGGATGGCGCCGCCGCCGACGTCGATGCGGAGCGGAAACGCCGGGTTCTCGCCGTCCGGATACGCAAAGGCGTGGAGGTAGACCAGCCAGCGGCCGTCCTCCTGGGCGTACTCGCCCGGCTCGTCCACACCGCCCACCTGCTCGAGGTACCCCAGCCGGGCGAGCCGGGCCTCGAAATCCTTCGTCTGCAACTGGCGACCGGGATGAAGTAAAAAGGCGTCGGAGTAGATCTTCGAAGGCACGTTCCACTTGCGCCCCTCCCACTTGGCGGTCACCCGGCGCTCGAGGACGACCATCCAGGCGAGGAGCGCCAACGCGAGCACGGCGAACGCGCGGAGCAGCCAGCGGCGGCGGCCGCGGCGGGGCGTGCGGGTGTTTCGGCGTTGAGCCAAGGGGCTGCTGACTACTCTGCGGATGGGGGCCGGGTAACGCGCGACCGGGGCATCCGCAATCTACCCCGCCGACCCGGAAAAGGGTGCACCGGTGGCCGACTCCAGCAGGCGGAGCCAGTTGCCGCCGAGGATTCCCGCCAGATCCGCACCGGAATAGCCGCGGCGCTCGAGCTCGCCCGCGATCAGCGGGAAGTCCTGGGCGCCGCGGAATCCCTCGGGGAGCTGCGGCACGCCGTCCAGGTCGGAGCCCAGCGCCGCGCAGGTGATGCCGGCGACCTCGACGACGCGTTCGATGTGGTCCACGATGACGGTCCAGGGGGGATTGGCCGCATCGTGGGGGGCGAGGTAGCGCGAGAAGAAGTTGACGCCGACTAGGCCGCCGTTGGCGGCGACGGCGCGGAGCTGGTCGTCGGAGAGATTCCGAGGGTGGACGCCACGGGCCTCGGTCGCCGAATGGCTGACGACGACGGGGGCGGTGGTGAGCGCGAGCACGTTCCGCACCGTAGACGGCGCCGCGTGGGCGAGGTCGATCAGCATGCCGAGCCGGTTCATTTCGGCGATGAGGTCCCGGCCGGCGGGGGAGAGCCCGCCGTGGAGCGGGGCGTCGCCGGCGGCGTCCCCCCACTCGTTCGAGTTCATCCAGGTGAGGGTGAGGTAGCGGACGCCCAGGGCGTAGAAATGGGCGGCGTTCTCGACCCGCCCCTCGAGCGCCTGGCCGTTCTCGATCCCGGCCAGGAGCGCCAGCCGTCCCTCCGCCGCGAGCTGCCGGACGTCGGCGGCCGAGGTGGCAAAGCCGACCGCTTCAGGATGGGCGTCCGCGGTGCCGCGAATGATCGCGAGCAGCCCCTCGGCGCGGGCGCGCGCGCCATCCGGCGCGAACGCCGGGTCCACGAATGCCGCGAAGAAGACGGCATCGACGCCACCAGAGCGGAGGCGCGGCAGGTCGGCGTGGCCGTCGGCGCCGCGCGCGTAAAAGTCCGCGCCCTCGTCCAGCAGCCGAAGCGGGGTGTCCATGTGGCCGTCGACGACGAGCGCGCCGTCATGGCTCACGACTCCGCCGCCAGCGTAAAGGCCAGCAGCGCCGCCAGTCCCGCCGCGTCGGCGGCGAGATCCTTCCATGAGAACGGCTCGCCCTGCACCGTGGCGTCGAACGTTTCCTTGGCGATGCCGGCCGCGAGGCTCGCGGCCGCGGCCGCCAGACGGCGCTCGGCCGGTTCTGCGTCCGCGGCGGCGGCGGCGCCGTAAGCCGCGGCGCCCACCCACCACCCGGCAAAGACGTGGATCGGCTTGTCCGGCCCAAGCCAGCGGTCCGGCGCGGCAGGCTCGATCGGCGGGTCGCCCCGGAGTCCCGTCCCCTGGGAAGCGGCGAGATGCGCCGGCCCCTGCGCCGCGACAGCCCGGGGGCAGAGCGCGAACAGACCTGCGCCGAACGCCAGGGCGACGAACGAAGTGCGGAGCCGGGTCGTCATGGCGGCAATATCGCCGCGCCAGCCGGCCCGGCCCGTTAGCGCCTCCGCAGAGACCTGACCGCGCCGGCGACCTAGCCGGTGGCGGCGAGCTTTTCCAGGTAGGCCCGAATCCGTGTGGCGTTGGTCCCCACGTCGCTTTTCCCCACCCGCGAGACCGAGCGCACGTCGATCCGGCTGCCACCGCCGAAGGGCGTGACGCGGATCACGACGTCATCCTTGAAGCCGAACCAGAACGTCGTATCGGTGGCCTCGATCCGTCCCGCGGCGGAGTCGGCGGCGACGATCGCCCAGTCCATCTCCCGGGCCGCCTTGAGGGCGCGGTCGAAGCCCGCCACAGGCGGGATGTTGAGCGTCAGCGGCTCGATGTCGGGGTAGCCCGCCCGCTGCTGGGCGGCGAGCTCGGCGCCGCCGTACTCCATCGGGTTGGCGGCTCCTTCCCGCAGCGGGGCGATGGCGACGAAGCCGGGCGGATCGGCCATGTCGGTGGTGATGTCGTGGATCGGGGGCACCCGCTCGGCGGTCCGCTTCCAGCTCCAGGGCACGTACGCGGTGCCGAGCCCCACGAGGAGTCCCAGCAGCGCGAACCCCATGCCGCGCCGGCTGCCCCCCGGGCGGGTGGCGAGGACGCCCGCCAGGGACACCGCGGCGGCGGCCAGCGCCGCGAACGACGCCCACTTGAGCACCGTGAAGCCGGCCCGGAACTCCCACAGCCCCCAGCGGGACCCGAAGCCGGCCAGCACCGCCGCCAGAGCGGCCGCGAGGGCCAGCGCAAATCCCGCCACGGCCAGGCGCGATCGCGGCCGGCGGCTGGTGGGGATGGCATGCGGCGCATAATCCATTGCATCGAGTATGGCGCGCCAGCGTCGCGGAACGCAATACCCCGCGCGCTTCGCATTGCCCGCCCCAGCGGCCCTGGCTAGCCTGACCGCCATGCCCGATCCCCGCCCGGCCGCCGCCCGCATCGAGCTGCCCCTCGTCACACTGAACCTTCCCGACGTCGAGCGCGAGGTGATGGAAGTCGACATCCTGATCGTGGGCGGCGGACCCGCGGGACTCGGCTGCGCGATCCGGCTGGCGCAGCTGGCGGGGGAGGGGAGTGCGGGCCCCTCGGTGCTGCTGCTCGAGAAGGCGGCCGGCTTCGGCGGGCACCAGGTCTCGGGCGGGGTGATGGATCCCCGCGCGCTGCAGGAGCTCCTCCCCCAAGCCGACCTGGACGCCATCCCGGCCTCGAGGCCCGTCACCGCCGACGGCTTCTGGTACCTGACGCCGACGCGGGTCCTCAAGAGCCCCGTCGTCCCGCCGATGATGAAGAACGCCGGCAAGCGCGTCTGCTCGCTCAGTCAGGTCTGCCGCTGGCTGGCCGGCCAGCTCGAGGCGCTCGGCGGGGTGGACATCTTCGCCGGGTTCGCCGCCGATCACGTCCTCTATGACGGCCCGCGCGTGGTCGGCGTCCAGACCCGCGATCAGGGCGTCGGGCGTCACGGCGAGCGAAAGCCCAACTACGAGCCCGGCTACGACATCCGCGCCGGGGTCACCATCCTGGCCGATGGCGTAAGGGGAAATCTCACAAAGGAACTTGTGCAGCGCCTGGGCATCGAGGGGCCCAATCCCCAGTCCTACGCCACCGGCGTCAAGGAGATCTGGCGCATTCCCCCCGAGCGTCACGCTCCCGGGACGGTGATCCACACGCTCGGCTGGCCGCTCGACGCGTCCCAGTTCGGCGGCGGCTGGATCTACCATTTGCCCGATCGGCTCGTGTCGCTGGGTTACGTCACCGGTCTCGATGCCCGCGATCCGTGGCTCGATCCGCATCGGAAGTTTCAGCAGTTCAAGACCCACCCCACGGTCGCCGCGCTGCTCGACGGCGCCGAGCTGGTCGAGTATGGCGCCAAGGCGATCCCCGAAGGCGGCTGGTACGCGATGCCGCAACTGGCGGTGGACGGGGCGCTGCTGGCGGGGGATGCCGCCGGGCTGCTCAACGGCCAGAAGCTGAAGGGCATCCATCTGGCGATGAAGAGCGGCATGCTGGCGGCCGAGGCGGCTTACGCCGCCGTCGGCGTGGGGAACACGACCGCCGCGCAACTGGCGAGCTACGACCGGGCGGTCCGCGGGTCCTACATCGGCGAAGATCTCCGCAAGGTCCGGAACGTCCACCAGGTGATGGCCCACGGCCGCTGGGTGGGGATGGCCCGTGTGGGGCTGCAGTGGGTTCTCGGCGGGCGGGACTGGAGCGACAAGCTGCCGGCCGAATCCGATCACGAAAACTACGCCACCCTGCCGGAGTACTACGGCCTCCCGACCCCGCCGCGCCCGGACCCCCGCGACTGGGACGGCCGGCTGACGTTCGACAAGGTGACCGACGTCTACCATTCCGGCGCCGCTCACGCTGAGGACCAGCCCAGTCACCTCGTCGTCCTCGACACCGACATTTGCCGGACCCGGTGCACCGCCGAGTATGGCAACCCGTGCGTCCAATTCTGCCCGGCCCATGTCTTCGAGTGGGACCTGAACGACCTCAAGCTCAATCCGTCGAACTGCGTCCACTGCAAGACGTGCGACATCCGCGACCCGTACGGGATCATCTGGTGGGTGCCCCCCGAGGGGGGAGGCGGGCCGCGCCAGACCTACACCTGAGCCGCGCGGCGTGACGAAAAACCGCGACCTCGGCGTCGTCCGGCGACTCCTGCCGTACCTCTGGCCGAAGGGCGATGCCAGGCTCAAGGTCCGGGTCGTCCTCTCGCTCGTCTGCCTCGTCCTCGCCAAGCTCGCCACCGTCTACGTGCCGATCCTCTACAAGCGCGCGATCGACGAGCTGGCGCCGGTCGACGTGGGGGCCGCGGTCGCGGTGCCGGTCGGCCTAATCGTCGGCTACGGCATCGTCCGCTTGCTCGCGGCGACGTTCTCGGAACTCCGCGAAGCGCTCTTCGCCAAGGTGTCCGCGCGGGCGATCCGGCGCGTGGCGCTCGAGACGTTCGGCCATCTCCACCGCCTCTCCCTCCGGTTCCACCTCGACCGCCGCACGGGTGGTGTCGCGCGGGTGATCGAGCGCGGGACTGGCGGCATCGAGTTCCTCCTCGTGTTCATGCTGTTCAACATTCTGCCGACGCTGCTCGAGATCGGCCTCGTCTGCGCGGTCCTGTGGGGCTTCTACTCCGCGTCGTTCGCGCTCGTCGCGTTCGTTACGATCGCGGCCTACATCGCCTTCACGATCGGGATCACCGAGTGGCGGACGCGGTTCGTGCGCGCGGCGAACGAAATCGACACCGAGTCCAGCGCGCGCATGGTCGATGCGCTCCTCAACTACGAGACGGTGAAGTACTTCGGCAACGAAGCGTTCGAAGCCACCCGCTACGACGAGGCGCTCAGCCGCTACGAGCGAGCCTCCGTCAAGACGAAAACGACGCTCTCGATCCTGAACATCGGCCAGGGCCTCATCATCGCGATCGGGCTCACGATCATCATGCTGATGGCCGCCCGGGGTATGGCGCGCGGAGTCCTTACGGTGGGCGACTTCGTGCTCGTCAACACGTACCTCATCCAGCTCTACCAGCCACTCAACTTCCTCGGGTTCGTGTACCGCCAGATCAAGCAGTCGCTGATCGACATGGAGGGGATGTTCGCGCTGCTCGAGGAGGACGTGGAGGTGGAGGACACGCCCGGCGCGCCCGCGCTGGCGGTGGAGCGCGGCGAGGTCCGGTTCGAGGGCGTGTCCTTCGGCTACGGCGCCGACCGGAGCATCCTCGAGGGCGTGTCGTTCACGGTCCCGCCGGGGAAGCGGGTCGCGCTCGTCGGCCCGAGCGGGGCCGGGAAGTCGACGATCTCGCGACTGCTGTTCCGCTCCTACGACGTGACCGGCGGGACGATCCGGGTGGACGGGCAGGATATCCGGGCGGTGCAGCAGGCGAGCCTCCGCGCGGCGATCGGGATCGTCCCCCAGGACACCATCCTGTTCAATGACACGATCGAGTACAACGTCGGCTATGGCCGGCCCTCCGCGACGCGGGAAGAGGTCGAGCGCGCGGCGCGGCTCGCGCGGATCCACGACTTCGTGACCGGGCTTCCCGAGGGGTACGCGACGCGGGTCGGGGAACGCGGGCTCAAGCTCTCGGGGGGCGAGAAGCAGCGCGTGGCGATCGCGCGGACGATCCTCAAAGACCCGCCGATCCTCATGCTCGACGAGGCCACGTCGGCGCTCGACACGCGCACCGAGAAGGAGATCCAGGCGAGCCTGGACGAGGTGGCGAAGGGACGGACGACGCTCGTGATCGCGCACCGTCTCTCGACGGTGGTCGATGCCGACGAGATCCTCGTCCTCGACGACGGCCGGATCGTCGAGCGGGGCCGGCACGAGGAACTGCTCCGCCGCGGCGGCGTGTACGGGGAAATGTGGCGCCGGCAGCAGGCGGAAGCGCGGGAGGCGGCGGCAGAGGCGGCGGCGCCCGCGGCGGCCCGGTGAGCGCCCCCGACGTCACCGTCGTCATGGTCCCGCACGAGCGCTTCAGCGCGGCCCCCCGTGCGCTGGACGCGCTGCTGGAGCACACGCCCCCCGCCGTGCCGATTCTCTATGTGGATGTCCGCTCGCCCCGCGCCGTCCGTCGCCGGGTTGCCGCGCGGGCCAAAGACGGCCGCGTCCGGGTGCTCCCGTCCGATCGTTTTCTGGCGCCCAATGCCGCCCGCAATCTCGCCTTACCCCACGTCACAACGCGCTACGTGGTGTTCGTGGCAAATGACGTCCTGGTTCACCCCAACTGGCTCGACCCGCTCGTCCAGTGCGCCGAGGCCACCGGCGCATGGCTGGTGGCGCCGCTGTATCTGATGGGGGAGGGCGCCCGGCAGGTCATCCACATGGCCGGCGGCGTGCTTCACATCCGCCAGGAAGGCGGGGAGCGGACCCTGTTTGAGAAGGACTATCATCCCGGCGTCCGGCTGGCGGACCTCCCGGCTCCGCTGGAGCGGCGCGAGGTCGAGATGGTGGAGTTCCACTGCCTGCTGGTGCGGATGGAGACGTTCGCGCGTCTCGGCGCGCTCGACGAGGCACTCCAGAACGTCCGTGAACACGAGGACCTCTGTCTCGCAGTGCGCCAGGCGGGCGGCACGATCTGGCTCGAACCCCGCG
>JBHENR010000072.1:0-6505 GCA_046262555.1 Gemmatimonadota bacterium
TGCACCGCCTGCTGCAGCGATTTCGAGGTCAGCACCGAAATTACCGCCGACGGCAGCGTCATCGTGCAGACCGCCCGGCTGTAATCTCCGGGATCGCCTCCGCCAGGCGGGCGAGGTAATCCCGCACCCGCCGCGCGTTGGTGCTGAAGTCGGTGAAACCCACCCGGCTGGCGGAGTCCACGTGGACCCGGCTGCCGGCCCCGCGCGACTCGACCTCAATCCAGACATCGTCGGTGAAGTGAAGCAGGCGCGTCCGGGCCTCGGCCCGCAGCCGCCGCCCCGCCGGATCGTCTTCCCTGATGCGCCAGCGCGGGGTGGCTCGCGCCACGTCCCGCACGGCGGCGCACGCCGCGTCCGGCCCCAGCTCCACGTCGAGCGATCCCCTGGCGTGGGGACGGCGCACCCTCAGCGTTCCGGCTCGACGAGGATCGGATTCGAGTAGATCCAGATCACCTCGCGGAGGTAGCGGTCCGCGTCTGCTCCCAGGTACGGCGTCAGGTGGCGCGGCACGATGCCGACCTCGACCCGGTAGGCGCCGGGACCGGTCACGGGCCACTCGACGTGCCCCGCCGATTCGGCCACCACGTCCCGCCGCCCGGGGGTGATCCGGTAGAGTCGCAGGCGCACCGCGGGCTCGGGGAGCGCGGGGCTCAGGCCACTGACGGCGGGGGCCCGGGCGATCAGACGCAGCCCGGCGCGATACGGCACCCGGGAACCCATCTCCGCCGTGCCATCCGGCCCCGCGAGATGGAAGTCGAAACCCGCCGGCGTGCCCCACGCCTCGATGACGACGAAGAAGCGGCCCCGGCGGATGGCGTCCTTGAGGCCGGCCGCATCGCCGGCCCCGACCGGGTCGGGGCCCGCGACCAGCACGACGTTCGCCACCCAGCGCAGCAGCCGGGTGTAGGCGTCGCCCCGCTCGCCGTCAGCCAGCGGCCAGGGGAGTGCGTTCTCGTGGGCATCGGAAGCGCCGAAGCCGAAGACGAACCGGTCACTCAGCAGGGCGTCCCACTTGTCGAGGGCGGTGCGGTGGGCGCGGAAGATCGGCAGCAGCGCCAGGTCGGGATGGGCGCGCGTGCCGCGGGCATAGAACGGCAGCAGCTCGGCGAACGCCCCCCACGGCGACAGCCCCTGTTGCCGCCGGTGCTTGGGCGCAAAGATGGCATGCGGGTTGAACAGCTCGAGGCCGTCGGGGCCCAGCGTCGCGATCTCCTCGAGGGCGACCTCCTCGGTGTGCGGGAACAGCACGACGGCGCCGAGCGCCCGGAAGGCCGCCGCGGCGCCGGGCGTTTCCGCATTGTAGGCGTCGCGGCGGGCCTCGGCCCCGCCCGCGGGCAGGGAGTCGAAGCCGATCGCGATCAGCCGGTTCTCCGCGCCGGCGAAGAGGAGCGTGCCGGCGGGATCTCCCGGACAGGCGATCCGGCTCGCGGCCAGGTGTCCAGCTACAAGGACAGGCGTATCCGTGCCGCGCCGGAGCAGCGCCTGGTCCAGCGACTCGGCTTCAGCCAGGCGGCGGTCGTGCTCGGTGAGGAAGAGCGCGCCGATGTGGAGCCGGCAGATCGCGCGGCGCAGCCGTGCCAGGCAGGCTTCGTTCGGCCGCCCCTGCGCGTCGACCGGTGCCCGGTCGCAGGCGTCGTAGGAGTAGAGCGAATGGGCGTGGATCGCCGTCCGAACGGGGGTCAGGCCCCGCCGGGTGCCGAACGCCGCCGCCGCCGGGAGCGAGTCGGGCCAGACCGGCACGCCGGCCTTGCCACCCGCGGCCGGACCGCCGCAGGCGGCCGCGAGCAGTGCCGGGAGAAGGAATATCTGCGCCGGTCTCATCACGCGGCGAACCTAGGTGGGGTCTCTGGACGGCGGTAGCTTCGCCGGCGGTCCGGTCGCCGCGACCAGTCGCGAGCTTTACCTTTCGCCGCTCCACGAAACCGACGGCCGACCCGCAGGAGATCGTGATGGCAGACTGGGCGCTCATTCTGGGATCATCGAGCGGCTTCGGCGAGGCGGCCGCGCGCGGCTTCGCTGCAGCGGGGTATAATGTCTACGGCGTCCATCTCGATCGAAAGGCCACGCTGGGCAACGTCGAGCAGATCGTCGACGCGATCAAGGCCACCGGCCAGGAGGCGGAGTTCTTCAACGTCAACGCGGCCGATCCCGACAAGCGAGGGGAGATCCTCGACCACATCGCGGGGCGGCTGAAGGAGTCTGGTGAAACGGTCCGCGTGCTGATGCACTCGCTCGCGTTCGGCACGCTCAAGCCGTACATCGGTCGCGAAGGTCTCGCCGGGCTGGCCCAGCGCGAAATGGAGATGACGCTCGACGTGATGGCCCATTCGCTCGTCTACTGGGCGCAGGACCTGGTCGCCCGCGGGCTGATGGTCGAGGGCGGCCGGATCTACGCGATGACGTCGACCGGCGACACCCACGCCTGGCCATCCTATGGCGCGGTGTCGGCGGCCAAGGCGGCTCTCGAAGCCCACACCCGGCAACTGGCGCTCGAGCTGGCGCCCCACGGCATCACGGCCAACAGCATCCGCGCCGGCGTCACCGACACGCCCGCGCTGCGGAAGATCCCCGGCCACCAGGAGATGGTCGCCGCGTCGGCCCGCAAGAATCCCCACAAGCGCCTCACCACCACGGAGGATGTGGCCCTCGCGCTCGTCGCGCTGGCGCGCCCCGAGACGCGCTGGATCACCGGCAACATCATCGGGGTGGACGGGGGCGAAGAGATCGCCGGGTAAGGTTCCCCTCGTGCCTCACATCGTCCTGCGCACGCATTCGCCGCTTCGCGAGCTGGTCGCCGATCTCGAGCCCTTCGCCGTGCAGGCGGATGACACGGTGTGGCGGCTGCGCGACCTCTACCTCAATCCGGCCGGCACCCACGCCCTGGCCGACTGCCTGGTGGTTCGGCGCGGCCAGCCGACGCGCTGCTTCGGCCATCTCGCGCAGCGCGAGTCGGACGGAGCGGTGATCGTCCGCCTCTATCCCGTTCCCCACGTGGCGTCGTCGCCCGCGATCCGGCGGCTGCTGGCGCTGCTCGCCGAGGCGATCGCCGCCCACTCCGACGCGGAGATCGCGCACACCACGATCCCGGAGGCGTTGTCGGATCGGTACGTCCATGCGCCCGACGCGGAACCGGCGGCGTGGGACCCCCTGCTCCCGGCTCAGGGGCTCCCCCGGCCGCTCGACTGGGCGGCCCTGTTCGGAAGCGACGGGGCGGTGGAGATCGAGATCGGCTCGGGGAAGGGCACCTTCCTGGTCACGGCCGCGTCCCGCCTGCCGGGCACGAACTTTCTGGCGATCGAATGGGCGCCCGGCTACGCCGCCTACCTGGCCGATCGGGTGCGGCGGCGCGAGCTGACCAACGTGCGCGTGGTGCGGGCGGAGGCCGCGCGATTCTTCGCCGACCACGTGGCGGACGCGTCGGTCCGCTGCATCCACCTCTATTTCCCCGATCCCTGGCCGAAGAAGCGCCACCACAAGCGGCGGCTGGTCGCCCCCCCATTCGTGGCCGCGGCCGTCGCGGCCCTCGAGCCAGAGGGAGAGCTGCGCTTCGTGACCGATCACGGCGCCTACTTCGAGGAGGCGACGAGCCACTTCGCCGCCGCGCTGGCGCTGGAGTCGGCGCCCATCCCGGAGGCCGAGATGACGGACCTCACCAACTACGAGCGGAAGTACCGCGCCGAAGGCCGACCGATCTACCGCGCGCGGTATCGGAAGCGCCCGAGCTGACGCGCGGATGATCCTGGTCACGGGAGCCACCGGATTCGTGGGGTCCGAGATCCTCCGCCGCGCGAGCCGCCGCGGCTGGCGGGTGCGGGGGCTGTCGCGCCGGCCCGATCGGGCCGAAGCGCTGGGCCGCCTGCCCCACGTCGAGCTGTTCCGGGGCGACGCCGCCGACCCGGGCGACCTGGACGAGGCGATGGCGGGCGTCACGCGCGTGATCCACCTGGTCGGCATCATCGTCGAGACGGAGCGGCAGTCGTTTGCCCAGGCGCATGTGGCGACCACGGAGGCGGTGCTCGCCGCGGCGGAACGCTCCGGCGTGGCGCGGTATGTCCACATGAGCGCGCTCGGGGTCGAGGCGGGACGTGAGCTGGGCGACTATTTTCGGACCAAGTGGGCGGCGGAAGAGGCCGTCCGGGCGAGCGGCCTCGCGGCCACGATCTTCCGGCCGTCGCTCATCTTCGGCGCGGGCGACGCGCTCACTAATCGGCTGGCCCGCATCATCCGCTGGAGCCCGGCGGTGCCGCTGCCCGGGGGCGGGGCGACGCGCCTCCAGCCGGTCTGGGTGGGCGACGTGGCGGAGTGCTTCCTGCAGGCGGCGCGCGCCGACCGCACGCCGGCGCCCCGGTACGACGTGGCGGGACCGGAGGTGCTGACGCTGCGCGAGATCGTCCAGACGCTGGCGCAGGTCATGGGACGCCGCCGGCTGATCCTGCCGCTGCCGGTGGGGCCGCTCAAGCTGGGGGCCGCGGTGGCCGAAACGGTGCTGCCGGCGCCGCCCGTCACAAGGGAACAATTGAACATGCTCGCGCTCGATAACGTATCCACGGGAGATGCCCTGCGCGCGCTTCGGCGCGACTTCGAGATCGAACACCCGCGGCTGGCCACCAAGGCGCCGGAGTGGCTTCAGCGGAAGGAATGATCACCTTGACGCGATTCCTCATCGGATGGCTGGTGCTGGCGCTCGGCGCCACCGCGCCGCTGGCGGCGCAGACGGAGCCTTCCCCGGCCAGCTTCTTCGCCGCGCACCGGGCCGCCTTCATGGAGCGGATGGCTGGCGGAATGGCGCTGTTGATGGCCCAGCCCGAGATCGCGCGCAATGACGACGCCGGCTATTTCTTTCGCCAGGATTCCGACTTCTACTACCTGACCGGTTTCACCGAACCCGAGACGGTGGCGGTGCTGCACCCGTCGGCGCCGGAGGGGGAGCAGTACCTGCTGTTCGTCCGGCCGCGCGACCCGGCCCAGGAGATCTGGACCGGCCACCGGGCCGGCCTCGAGGGCGCCCGGCGGGACTACGGCGCCGACCAGGCGTTCGTGATCGACTCGCTGGATGTGGTGCTGGAGCGCCTGCTGGCCCGCGCCGATCGGGTCTACTTCGACGCCTCGACCGACCATCCCTGGGCGCAGGAGGCGATGCGGCAGAAGCTCGAGCCCTGGAAGGCGGCGGACCCGGCTCGCGAGCTGCTCGAGGCCAGCGCCATCCTCCACGAGATGCGGCTCATCAAGTCGCCCGCCGAGGTGGAGCTGCTCCAGCGGGCGATCGATCTCACGACCGACGCCCACCGGGCGGCGATGGCGGCGATCCAGCCCGGCATGTGCGAGTGCGAGGTCGCGGCGCTGATCGAGTATGTCTACCGCAAGGCGGGCAGTCCCCGCGTCGGCTTCAATTCGATCGTCGGGTCGGGCCCCAACTCGACCACGCTCCACTATGAGGCGAACCAGCGCACGATGGACGGCGATGACATGCTGGTCATGGATATCGGCGCCGAGTGGGGCTACTACACCGCCGACGTCACCCGGACGGTGCCGGTGGATGGCGACTTCAGCCCCGAGCAGGCGGCCATCTACCAGATCGTGCTCGACGCCCAGCAGGCGGGCATCGACATGACCGCTCCTGGCGTGAGGATGCGCGACATCCACCGGCGCGCGGTGGAGATCGTCACCGAGGGGTTGATCCGAGTCGGGCTGCTCGAGGGCACGGTGGCGGCGAACATCGAGTCGACCGCGTACCGCCGCTTCTTCATGCACGGCACCAGTCACTGGCTCGGGCTCGATGTTCACGACGTCGGCTCCTACACCGAGCCCGGTTCCGAGCCCGCCGCCTCCCGCATCCTCCAGCCGGGGATGGTGTTCACCATCGAGCCGGGGATCTACATCGCAGAGGGGAGCCCGGGAGTGGATCGGAAGTGGTGGAATATCGGGGTCCGCATCGAAGACGACGTGCTGGTGACGGGGGAGGGGCACCGGTTGATGTCGAATGGGGCGCCTCGGACGATCGCTGCCATCGAGGCGATGATGGTGGGTCGGGGGGTGCCGGAGGTCGTGCCTCCGGAGTAGGAGGGGGCGGCGCGAGACGCCGCCTCGTCGGGCTGCGCTCCGCTCGCGAACCTCCTCGCCGCTTCGCGGCTGCGGGGTTTCGCTCGACTCTCGCGCTTGACGCCCTCCTCGGCGGCGCGCCCGCGCCGTCCGCTGCTATTCCCGCAGCAAGACCCTCAACACCTGGCGAGCGGTCAGCTTCGCTTGGCTGGCGGCGGTGGAGCGGGGCGACACTTCCGGCGTCAGGCGGCGGACTCCGCCGGCACGGTGCGGCGGCCGACAATCCGCAGGGGAAGTAGAAGGCTGGCGGCCTCAGCCGCCGGCAAGGGGAAAGTGCGTGGTGAGCCAGGTTCTGGCGGCCGCAAGATCGGTGGCGTCGAGGTCGTGGCCTTCGGGGGACCAGTGGAGTTCGACGTCCGCGCCATCGGAGCGGAGAAGGGTGGCGAGGCGCTCGGTGTCATTGGGG
>JBHENR010000073.1:0-2966 GCA_046262555.1 Gemmatimonadota bacterium
CGTACTAGGGCGCGTGCGCAAAGCCGGTCCGGGGTAGAGGGAGGGGTGTAGCAGACCAGAGTTGACGGATGAGCAGTGGGCGCGCCTTCACCCGTTGCTCCCGCCGCAGCGCCCACGCACCGGGCGCCCGCCTCACGATCACAGGACGATCTTGAGCGGCATCCTGTGGGTACTCCGCACCGGTGCCCCCTGGCGCGACCTCCCCGAGCGTTTCGGGCCATGGAGTACGGTGTGGAACCGGTTCCGACGCCGGAGCGCTGGAGGCGTCTGGCAGCGCGTGCTGGCGGCGCTCCAGCGCACCGCCGACCACGAAGGGCGACTTGACTGGACGACGCACTACGTGGACGGCACGGTGGTGCGCGCCCACCAACAAGCAGCCGGCGCCGTCGGCGGGCAGTGGCAGGAGGCGCTCGGGCGCTCGCGGGGCGGGTTCTCCACGAAGATCCACGTGCGCGCCGAGGGTGGGGGCCGGCCAGTGACGTTCTTGGTCTCAGGTGGCGAGCGCCACGAGTCGCGCTACCTGGAGGCACTGCTCTCCTCAGGGCAGGTGCGGCGGGCCGGGCGCGGACGCCCGCGCGTGCGTCCGATCCAGATCGTCGGCGACAAAGGCTACAGCTATCCCACCGTCCGCCGACTCCTCGCTCGGCGAGGCATCCGTGCGGTGATCCCTCGTCGCCGTGACCAGCGGCCGAACGACCGCCGCCACCGCGCCTTCGACCGCGGGGTGTATCGCCAGCGGAATCGGATCGAGCGTCTAGTGGGCCGGCTCAAGCAGTACCGCCGCATCGCCACCCGCTATGAGAAGCGTGCCGCTCACTACCTGGCCATGCTCACGCTCGCTGCCGTGCTGCTCTGGTTGTAGAGATCGTTTGCGCCGGGACGGACCGTGCCGCGGCGGGTACTGGTCCGCCGGGAGGTGCCGCCGTATGTTTGACCGCCTTTCGATACGGAGGTCGCGGTGGAGTCGATGGAGCCGGCGACGGTCCACAGCGCGCTGCAGGTGGCGCTCGGCACGCGCTACGCGCTCGAGCGGGAGCTCGGGCGGGGCGGCATGGCCACGGTCTACCTGGCCGAGGACGTGCGGCACCACCGCAAGGTCGCGGTGAAGGTACTGCACCCGGAGCTCTCGGCGGTGCTCGGCCCCGAGCGGTTCCTGAAGGAGATCGAGCTCGCCGCCTCACTGCAGCACCCGCACATCCTGCCGCTGCTGGACTCGGGTGAGGGGGATGGACGGCCGTACTACGTCATGCCGTACGTCGACGGCGAGACGCTCCGCGCGCGGCTCGGGCGCGAGCGGCAACTCCCAGTCGCGGACGCGGTGCGGATCGCCACCGAGGTCGCGTCCGCGCTCGACTACGCGCACCGGCATGGCGTGATCCACCGCGACGTGAAGCCGGAGAACGTCCTGCTGCACGACGGGTCGGCGCTCGTGGCCGACTTCGGCATCGCGCTGGCGGTCGAGCAGGCCGGCGGAGAGCGCCTGACGCAGACCGGCCTCTCGTTAGGGACGCCGCAGTACATGGCGCCCGAGCAGGCGATGGGGGACAAGAGCGTCGACGCCCGCGCCGACGTCTACGCCCTGGGCGCGGTGACGTACGAGATGCTCGCCGGCGAGCCGCCGTTCACCGGCCCCACCGCGCAGGCGATCGTCGCCCGGGTGCTCACCGAGGACCCGAAGGCGGTCTCCGCCCAGCGGCGGAGCGTGCCGGCGCACGTGGCGGCGGCCGTGCACGCGGCGCTCGAGAAGCTGCCGGCGGACAGGTTCCCGAGCGCCGCCGCCTTCGCGGCCGCTCTCGCCGCATCGGGCGCCACGGTCTCCCCCGTGACGCGGCACGCGCGCGAGTCGCCCCGCCGCCCGCTGCCGCCACGCGTCGTGGCGTTGCTCGCCACCGGTGCCCTCGCGGTGGCCGTGGCGCTCGGCTGGGCGGCCGGGCGGAGCCGTGGGCGCGCGTCGGTGGTGCCGGCCGCGCCGTCGACGGGAGGACGGCTGGTGCGCTTCGTCATCGAAGTCGACTCCGGCGTCCTCGGCTCGGGCAACTGGTGGTACAGCCCGCCGGCGATCTCGCCCGACGGCCGCACCGTCGTCTACGCGGCGACGGGACCGGCCGGCGTCCGGCTCTACGCGCGCCGGATCGACGACGTCGTGGCACGCCCGCTCGAAGGCACCGAGAACGGCGATTGGCCGTTCTTCTCGCCCGACGGCGAGTGGGTCGGCTTCGCCAGCCGCGGGGCGATCCGCAAGGTCCGCCTAGATGGCGGCACGCCGGTCGTCGTGGCTCAAGTGCCGCCCTCCGCTGGGACGTTCCTCGGGGGCGCGTGGGGGCCCGGCGACACGATCGTCTACACAGCCTTTCCGAGCGGAGCGCTCCATCGCGTGCCGGCTGCTGGAGGCGCCACGTTGCGGATCGCCGTCGTCGACACGACCTGGCGCCTCATGTACCCCCACCCGCTGCCGGGCGGCCGGGCGTTGCTCGTGACCGCGAGCCGGGAGTGGCGGATCGGGCGGATCGCCGTGCTGGATCTGTTGACCGGCCGTCTGCGCCGGCTAGGCCCTGGGACTGGAGCCCGCTACATCGCCGGGCACATCGTCTACGCCGGTGCGAGCGGTGAGCTGTACCGCCAGCCGTTCGACCTCGAGCGACTGGCGCCGAGCGGGCCCGCCGAGGAGATCGCGAGCGGCCTCGACGTGCTCGCCGCCATATACTCGCCATTCGACGCGTCACCGTCCGGGGCGCTCGTGTATCGCGTCAGCCGCGGCGCCGCGCAGGTGACGCTGATGGATCGTGCCGGACGCGAGCAGCAGGTCCTCCCCGGGCTCTTCCCCTGGTCGCCACGCTTCGCGCCCGACGGTCGCCTCGTCACGTACAGCGCATTCCCGCCGGAGCAGGAGAGCGGCGACGTATGGAACGGCGAGGCGTGGCAGACCGACATCTGGAACACTGACCTCGCGACCGGCGCGGTGCAGC
>JBHENR010000074.1:0-4786 GCA_046262555.1 Gemmatimonadota bacterium
GAGGTGACGCGCCTGCTCGCCGACCCCGCGCGGCGCGCGGAGATGGCCGCTGCCGCACGCGGCCAGGGGCGGCCCGAGGCGGCCCGCGCCGTGGCCGACCGCGTGCTCGAGCTGGCCGCCGAGCGCCGATGAACATTCTCGACACCCAGCGGCCGTTTCACTTCCTGGGCATCGGCGGCGCCGGCATGAGCGCGCTGGCCGAGGTCCTGCTCCACCGCGGCTACGACGTCTCGGGGTGCGATCTCAGGCACAGCGCCGCGACGGCGCAGCTCGAGTCGCTCGGCGTGCGCGTGGCGGAAGGGCATGATGCGGAGCATCTCGATCCAGCCGCGGCGGTCGTCGTCTCCGCCGCCATCCCCCCCGACAATCGGGAGCTGGTGACGGCGCGCGAGCGGGGCCAGACGATCGTGCACCGGGCCGACCTGCTGGCGGCCGTCATGGCGGGGGCGCGCGGGATCGCGGTGGCCGGAACGCACGGCAAGTCGACCACGACGACGATGGTGGGAGCCGTGCTGGAAGCGGCGGGCTGGGACCCGACCGTCATCGTCGGCGGGCAGATTCGCGGCCAGGCGGGCAATGTCCGCCTGGGGGCCCCGCGGGGGGACGGCGGGGGGTGGATCGTCGCCGAAGCCGACGAATTCAATCGGTCATTTCTCGCGCTGGCGCCGGACCACGCGGTGATTACCAATATCGAGGCCGATCATCTGGACACGTATGGCTCGCTGGAGGCGGTGCGTGAGGCGTTTGCCGCCTTCGCGGCCGCCGTGCCTCCGGGCGGCACGCTGGCGCTGGGGATCGACGACGCCGGCGTGCGGGCTCTGGCGGTCCCGCCGGGACGCGCGCGCGTGACCTTCGGGTTCGACACGGCGGCCGACGTGCGTGCCACCGACGTCCGCAGCCGTCGCCGCGAAACGGACTTTGCGCTCATCCTCGCGGGCGAGGCCGCGGGCGAAACCCAGCTCGCGCTTCCGGGACGCCACAACGTGCTCAATGCGCTTGGCGCGGCGGCGATCGCTTATGCGCTCCAGATCGGCCCGGCGGAAATCCGCGCCGGTCTCGCCGCCGTGCAGGGGGTGGGACGGCGATTCGATCTGGTGCATCGGGACGAGGGCGTCCTCATCGTGGACGACTACGCCCATCACCCGACGGAGATCGCGGCCACGCTGGCGGCGGCCCGCGCCGGCTGGCCGGAGCGGCGGCTGGTGGCGGTCTTCCAGCCCCACCTGTATAGCCGGACGCGGGATTTCGCGGACGCCTTCGGCAGCGCGCTGGCGACGGCTGACCGGGTCATCGTGACCGATGTCTACCCGGCGCGGGAGCAGCCGTTGCCGGGCGTGACGGGGGAGCTGGTGGTCGCCGCCGCCCGGCGGGCCGGGGCCCGCGACGTGACGTACTGGCCCGAGCTGGCCGCCGAGGGCGCCCCCGCCATACGGAAGCTCGATGCGGGGCTCGAGCCGGGCGACCTGGTGGTGACGCTGGGCGCGGGGGACGTCGACGGGGTGGCGAAACGGCTGGCGGCCTGGCGGGGGTCGAGGTCCGACACCATGGGCGGGAGGTCCAGCGATGCGCGCGACGGTGATTGATCGGCCGCTGCCCGCCGCCTGCCGGCGGGACGAGCCGCTTGCCGGGCGGGCCCACTGCCGGATCGGCGGCGTGGCCGACGTCTTCTGCGAGGCGACCAGCGAGGCCGATGTGCTCGCGGCGGTGGCCTGGCGGCAGGGCGCCGGCCTGGCCGACGACGATGTCTTCGTCCTCGGAGGCGGCGCCAACGTGCTGATCAACGACGCCCGGCGCTACGGGCTCGTCCTCACGCTGAGCGAGGCGCTCAATGCGATCAGGGTAGATGCGGGCGCGGGCACCGCCCGCGTCGAAGCGGGCATCCGCACGCCGCGGCTGGTGCGCGAGGCCGCGTCGCGAGGGTGGGCGGGGTTTCAGTTCCTGGCCGGGATTCCCGGCAGCCTCGGCGGCGCCGTGGCGATGAATGCCGGGATTCGCGAGCTGGCGACGTGGGACCTGGTCCAGCGGATCGAGGGGATCAGCTGGGCGGGGGAACGGCTGACGGTGACGCGGGAAGCGCTGCGGCCGGCGTACCGCGAAGGACATCTGCCGCCCGACCTCATTGTGACCGCCGCCCACTGCGAGATCCGCCCGGGTGACGCCGAGGCGATCCGGCAGGCGGCCCGCGGGCTCTCGAGCGGCCGGCGGGCGACGCAGCCGCTTCAGTATCCCTCCTGGGGGAGCACGTTCCGCAATCCCTCCGGCGCGTCATCGACGGGGGAGACGGCGGGCGCCCTGATCGAACGGGCGGGGCTGAAGGGGTTTCGCGTGGGCGACGCCCAGATCTCAGAGCTCCACGGCAACTTCATCGTCAACCGCGGCGCGGCCACTGCCGCCGACGCCCTGGCGTGCATCCGCCAGGCGGTGCACAGCGTGCGGGACGGGTTCGGCGTCCGGCTCGTGCCCGAAGTGCGGCTGATCGGTTTTTCCGCCGCCGACCTCGCCTTTCTGGCGGCGGCGTGAAGCGCCGTCGCCCGTCCGCCATCGCGGCGATGAGCCGCCAGAACCGGCGCATCGATCGCGGCCGCCATGCGGGCCGCGGCAAGCTGACGCGCCGGGTGATCAAGCTCGGCGTTCTGCTCGGCCTGGTGGGGCTGACGGCGTTTCACGGGGCCCGGCTGGCCGACGCGCGGGGATGGCTGGCGCTCTTTCAGATTCGCGAAGTGCGGGTGGTCGGCGTGCAGGTGACCAACCCCAACGTGCTGGTGGCCGAGGCGGGCCTGATGGGTGAGGTGCTCCACTACTGGTCGCCGCTGGGTCCCTACGCCCAACGGGTGGCGCGCGATCCGCTGATTCGTTCGGCACGCATCCGGCGCCGCTTTCCCAATCGGCTCACGCTCGAGGTGACCGAGCGGCAGCCGGTGGCGTTCCTCGCCCTCGAGCGGCTGACGCCGGTGGACAGCGCGGGGGTGATTCTGCCGGTGTCGGCGTTCCACGCCGGATGGGATGCGCCGGTGGTGCGGCTCGACGGGGCCGCGCGGGTTGTGACGCGCGCCGGGCGCATCGGTCCGGGCCCGGTCAGCGAGCTGCTGGGGTGGCTCCAGGCGGTGGAGCGGGACCTGCCGGCGCTGGCGCGTGAAATTTCCTCCATCGAGCTCGGCCGGAACGGGACCATCACCCTGCGGCTGGTCCACGCCGAGGGAACCGTGCTCGTCTCCAGCGACACGCCGGTCGCCAAGCTGGCGATGATCGACGACGTGCTCAGAGATCTGCGCGAAAAGGCGCTATCCTATCGACAGCTCGATTTGCGATTCCGGGACCAGATCGTCGTTCGGCGCGGATAGCGCCGCCATCGGGGGAAACCATGTCGCGCGAGAACATCATCGTCGGGCTGGACATCGGGACGACCAAGATCGGCTGTATCATCGCCGAGCTGGACGGCGACCGGAACGTGAAGATCGTCGGCGTGGGCACCAGCCGGTCCGAGGGGCTCCGCCGGGGTGTGGTCGTCAACCTGGAGAAGACCGTCGTCTCGATCGGCCGGGCGATCGAAGAAGCCGAGCTGATGGCGGGCGTGGAGGTGCGGAACGTTTACGCCGGGATCGCCGGCGATCACATCCGCTCGATCAACAGCCACGGCGTGATCGCGGTGTCGCGGGGCGGCGCCGAGATCACCCGCAGCGACATCACCCGGGTGATCGAGGCGGCCAAGGCGGTGGCCATCCCGATGGACCGCGAGATCCTCCACATCCTGCCCCAGGAATTCACCGTCGACGACCAGCAGGGGATCAAGGACCCGGCCGGCATGGCCGGTGTCCGGCTCGAGGTGGACGTCCACATCGTGACCGGCGCCGTCTCGTCGGCGCAGAACCTCGTCAAGGCGATCCAGAAGGCCGGCTATCAGGTGCGGGACCTGGTGCTCGAGCCGCTGGCCTCTTCCGAGGGCGTCCTGTCCGACGATGAGAAGGACCTCGGCGTCGCGCTGGTGGACATCGGGGGCGGGACCACCGACATCGCGATCTTCAATGAGGGCGCAATCCGCCACACCGCGGTCATCGGCCTCGGCGGCCAGAGCGTCACCAACGACATCGCCATCGGTCTGCGGACGCCACAGCGCGAGGCGGAGCGGATCAAGGAGCGGTTCGGCGCCGCGATGACGAGCCTGGTGGACGCCGACGAGGAGATCGTGGTGCAGAGCATGGCCGGGCAGCCCGAACGCCGCATCGGCCGGCGCGTCCTCGCGTCGATCATCCAGCCCCGGATGGAGGAGATCCTGGCGCTGATTCAGAGCGACGTCCGGAAGACGAAGTGGCACGACAAGATCCCCGCCGGCTTCGTGCTGACGGGCGGGGCTTCCGCGCTGCCCGGGACGGCGGAGCTGGCCGAGCGGCAGCTCGACCTGCCGATCCGGATCGGCTACCCGATCGGCGTCACCGGCCTGGTGGACTCGGTGGCCGACCCGCGGTTCGCGACTGGCGTGGGGCTGGTGCTCTACGGCCGCGACCAGGGGCGGGAGGAGAACCGCTTCACCGGCGGCGACGACGATTCGGTGTGGGCGCGGGTGTTGGAGCGCATGAAGGAGTGGCTGCATGACTTTTTCTAAGGGTGTGCATCGTTCCACTGGACGACCGGGACCCAGAAAACTCTCAACCGCAACCAGGAGGAAACGCGCCATGTTGTTTCAGATCGCGGACGCTCAGGAGCAGTTCGCCCGGATGAAGGTCGTCGGGGTCGGCGGGGCGGGCGGCAATGCGGTCAACCGGATGATCGAGGAGCGGCTGGTGGGGGT
>JBHENR010000075.1:0-3843 GCA_046262555.1 Gemmatimonadota bacterium
CTTTCTCGCCCGGGTGCTCCACCGCCGGAGCGTTATCTTCCTCCTCTCCGATTTTCTCGATCCGGGTTACGATCGCGCCCTGGCCGCGCTCGCGGTGCGGCACGACGTGGTGGCGCTGGTGCTCGGCGATCGGCGCGACGACGAGCTCCCCGCGGTCGGCCTGATCGAGGCCGTCGACCCGGAGACGGGCTCCCGGCGGTGGCTCGACACGAATTCGCGGCGCGTGCGCGCGGCCTATGCGGAAGCGGCGGTCAACGCGGCGGCCGGCCGCGAGGCGGCGTTCCGTCGCGCCGGAGTGGACGCCGTCGCGATCGACACCCAGGACAGCTACGTCGACCCGTTGCGGCGATTCTTCGAAAGCCGCGAGCGGTCGCGGGCTCGCGGCTGGCGGCGCCGGGTGGCCCCGGTGGCGCTCGCCGTTGTGCTGGCGTGCGGCCTGGCCGCGCCCGCCCGCGCGCAGGACCCCGCCGCCATCTCGATCCGGCTGGTGCCGGACGCCGTAGCGCCCGCCGGCGCGGGTACGGTCAGCGGGCGCACGGTGGGGGATCCCTTCTGGGTCACGGTGGAGACGCGCGGGCCGTCGGGCTACGCGCTGTTGCCCGAGTCGGTGCTGGCCGCCTACCAGGCGCGGCCCGAGCTCGCCATTCTCCAGACCGACCGGGCCCGGGGCGCGCTGCGGTTGCGCATCGCGCTGTTCCGCGTCGGCGCGGTGGTGCTCCCGCCGGTCCAGGCACGGGTGCTGACCGCCGCCGGCGACACGGTGGTGGCGTCGGTCGTGGCCGACACGATGCCGATCGCCTCCGTGCTGGCGCCGGGGGACACGCTGCTGGCGGACATCAAGCCGCTCTGGACAGAGTCAGCCCTGCCGTGGTGGATCTGGGCGGCGGTGGCCGCGCTGATCGCCGCGCTCGCCCTGCTGTGGTGGCGCCGCCGCCGTCGCCGGCGGGCTCCGCCCGCCATCTGGCACGCCGACCCGGACGCGTACGAAACCGCGCGCGCCCGCCTGGAAACCCTGCGCGCCGAGCCCGCCGACGCGGCCCGACGGTTGGCGGCCGCGGCCGGCATCGGCGACGTGCTGCGGTTCTACCTGGCCGACGGCTGGGGGGTGCGCGCGCGCGAGCGCACGACCCTCGAGCTGCTGCCGGCACTCCCGCTCCCGGTGCAACCCGAGCGCGCCGCCCTCGGCGCTGTGCTCACGGTGGCCGATCTGGCCAAGTTCGCCCGCGCGGCGACGACGGCGGGGACGATCCCGGTGCTGGCGGAACGGGGTCTGACCGTGCTCGACGCGATGGAATCGCGGCGGCGCAACGTGGACACGGCCATCCCGCCGCGCGCGGTCGCCTCATGAGCGGCTTCGACGGGACGATGGGAGGGTGGAGTCTGGCGAGCCCGGCGTGGCTGGCGCTGCTGCTGTTGCTGCCGCTGGGCTGGATGCTGGCACGCCGCCGCCGGCCGCCGGCGCTGGTGTTGCCCGGCCTGGGACGGCAGGGCGCGTTGCCTCATACCCTCCGGGAGCGGCTGCGGGGCACGCCCGGCGCGCTTCGCGTCCTCGCTCTCGTCTGCGCCATCGTGGCGCTCGCCCGTCCCCAGCTGGTCGCGGCGGGCCGTCCGCTCACGACGTCCGGCGTCGACATCATCATCGCCCTCGACGCGTCGGGAAGCATGAAGGCGGAAGACTTTCAGCCCCGCAATCGGTTCGAGGTGGCCAAGGTGGCGGCGGCGGCATTCGTCGAGGAGCGCCCCAACGACCGGATCGGGATCGTGACGTTCGCCGGACAGGCGGTGACGCAGGCGCCGCTCACGCTCGATCATGACGCGCTGCAGAACACGATCGCCCGGATCCGGATCGGCGCGCTCACCGACGGGACGGCGATCGGGACCGCCCTGGCGACCGCCGTCAACCGCCTGCGCGTGTCTGAGGCGCGGAGCCGGGTCGTCATCCTGTTGACCGACGGCGTCAACAACGCCGGCGAGGTCGATCCGCTGACGGCCGCCGAGACGGCCCGTGCGCTCGGCATCCGCGTCTACACCATCGGCGTCGGCACGATGGGGGAGGCGCCCTATCTGCTGGAAGACCCGCGCTTCGGGCGGCGCTACGTCCGGGTCGCCGTGCGGATCGATGAGGAGCTGCTGGAGGACATCTCCCGGCGGACCGGGGGCCGCTACTTCCGCGCCACCGATCCGGAGGCGCTGCATCAGGTCTACCGCGAGATCGATCGGCTCGAACGGTCTCCGCTCGAGGGGCGCCGGCCGGTGGTCCGGCTCGATCGCTACCTGTGGTGGGTCCTGCCCGCACTGGGGTGCGTCCTGCTCGAGGGCGCGCTGCGGGGCACCCTGCTGCGGCGGCTGCCATGAGTACGCCGTTCGATGGAATGGCGATCGACTGGGCCCGGCCCGACTGGCTCTATGCCCTGGTGCTGGTGCCGCTGGCGATCGGGGCGCTGGTGGTCGTGTCGCGGAGTCGCCGCCGGGCGCTGGACCGCTTCGCGGAGCCGGCTGTCCGGGAGCGCACCCAGTCCCTGCCTGCCGGACAGGGTCCCGCCCGCGGAGCGCTGCTGGCTGTCGGGCTGACCGCGCTGGTTCTGGCCGCCGCCGGTCCGCGCTGGGGCACCGAGCGCACCGTGGCGCCCCCGGTGGGTCAGCAGATCGTTCTGGCGCTCGACGTCTCGCGCTCCATGCTGGCCGAAGACATGGCGCCCAGCCGGCTGGAGCGGGCCAAGTTCGCCATTCGCCAGCTGCTGGTGGGGCTGCCCGCCGCCGAGGTCGGGCTGGTCGTCTTCGCCGGCGAAGCCGCTCTCGTCGTGCCGCTGACGCGCGACGCCGATGCGATAGAGCTGTACCTCGCCACCGCGGGTCCCGACTGGATCAGCGATCCGAGCACCGATCTGACGAATGCCGTGGGCGTCGCGCTCGACGCCTTTGGGCCCGTGCCGGGGCCGGGACGCGCCATTGCGCTATTCTCCGACGGCGAGGACCAGACCGGGAGCGGAGCCAGCGCGGCGGCCGCGGCGCGCGAGCGCGGCGTGCAGATCATCGCCATCGGGGTGGGGACGCCGGAGGGCGCCCGCATTCCGGACGGTGACGGCGGCTGGCTGGAAGCGGGGGGCGAGGTCGTGGTCACGCGGCTGGAGCCCGACCCGCTGGTCGCGTTGGCGGAGGGGACTGCGGGCAGGTATGTCCCGCTGGGCGCCGGCGACGCGGGCATGGCCGAGATCGGCGCCCGGTTGCAGGCGCTCGACAGCGGCCGCAAGGGCGGCGCCAGCGGCGCGCAGCGCGCCGAGCGGTATCGCTGGCCGCTGGCGGTCGCGCTGCTGTGTCTGGCCGGAGAGGCCGCCCTCAGACGGAGCGGCAGCCGCCGCCCGGATGAAGGGAGCCTGCACTCCGGGGGGGAACGGAAGGATCACGCCATGGCCTCCCGTCGCCCGGCGCCAGCAGCCGCTGTGTTGGCGGCCCTCACACTGGTGGCCATGGGCCAGTCCGCCTCACCAACAGAATTGTACGAGGACGGCCGCTACCAGGAGGCGCTGGCCGCCTGGCGGCATGCCGACCGCCAGCCGGGGGCACAACCCGTCGACGCCTACAATCGCGGCAACGCGGCGTATCGGCTGGGCGAGATGCGCGAGGCGGCGGCCGGCTACGCCGTCGCCGCGCGGACGGCCGAGGCGCGCGTGCGCGCCGAGGCGGCCTGGTACAATGCCGGCAACGCCCGGTACCGGCTGGCGGAAGCCGCCGAGCAGGCGGCCGACCCCGGCGCGTCCGCGCGCTGGGACAGCGCCGTGGCGGCGTACCGCGAGGCGCTGCTCCGCGACCCGGCCGACGCCGACGCCAAGCACAACCTGGAGC
>JBHENR010000076.1:0-4557 GCA_046262555.1 Gemmatimonadota bacterium
ATCATTGACCCGCCGGTGTGGCCGGGTTCGCCCTTGGAGAGCCTGCTGGCCTATCACGAGACGCTGCGGATTCGCATGGAAGCGGTCGAGGGGGACGAGCGCGAGATATACCGCCGCGTCATGGCCCGCGTGGACCTGTGGATTCGAGAGCAGACCCATCCGGATGAAAAAGTTGACGAGTCGGGCACCTGGTGAGTATTATTAGGGTGTAACAGCAGCGGCGCCGCGCGCGCCGCGACCAGGAATCCGCCTAGGGGCGGCTCCCTCTGCCGAGTGCAGATGGGGCCGCCCCTTTTGCGTTGGGCTCACCGCGCTGGAGCGGACCAAGAAGGAGGTCCAGAAGGTCAAGGACAAGCTCAACGCGGGGCGGTAACGTCCATGGTATGCCAAAGCGGTCAAGTAAGAGAAAGCCCACCAAGCAACAACCCGCCGAGAAGGACGAGAACGTAATCCGGCTCTGGAGCATCGAGGACCTGGTTCAGCTTCTCGAAACCCGGGAAAACTCAAACTGACCCACTAACCGGGTTGTGTATCGGGCGCCGGTTCGCTATGATGCCCGCATCGGGCCCGCCGTCGCCCCGCGGCGCGCTCCCACCTCCACTGCCGGTGGCGCGCCGATGATCCTCTCGACGCCCGAACTCCGCGCCCCCACGGCCTCTCCCTCCGGCACGCTTGCGGGCGCGCCGTTTCGCATCTTCTTCTTCGGTGGCGCCCGGACGGTGACGGGCTCGATGCACGTCGTCGAGACGGCCGGCCGGCGGATCCTGCTCGAATGCGGCCTGTTTCAGGGGCGGCGGCGCGAGGCGGAGGAGCGGAACCGCTTCCTGCCGTTCGACGCCCGGGGGATCGACAGCATGGTGCTGTCGCACGCCCACATCGACCACTGCGGCAACATCCCGTCGCTGGTCAACCACGGGTACGAGGGGTCGATCTACACCACCCACGCAACCCGCGACCTGTGCGCCATCATGCTGCGCGACTCGGGGCGGATTCACGAGCGGGACGCCGACTACTTCAACCGCAAGATCCGCCGCCGCGGCGAGCCGGAACTGCGGCCGCTCTACACCGAGGAAGACGCGGTGCGGGCGATGCACCACTTCGTCGGGATCGATTACGGCGCGCCGGTCTCGCTGGGGCCGGGCCTCACGCTGGAGCTGCGCGACGCGGGCCACGTGCTGGGGTCGGCGCTGGTCCTGCTCGACGTCCAGAACGGCCGCCGCCGCCGGCTCTGCTTCACTGGGGACCTGGGGCGGCGCGACATGCCGCTGCTCCGCGATCCCAGCCCGGTCGAGGACGTCAACGTGTTGATCATGGAGTCCACCTACGGCGACCGGCTGCATGAGCCGGTGGCGCGGATGAAGGCGAGCCTGGCCGAGGTGATCCATCGCACCGTCGCCCGGGGCGGCAAGCTGCTGATCCCGTCGTTTGCCCTCGAGCGGGCCCAGACGGTCGTCTATCTCCTCCACCAGCTGGTCCGCGAGGGGGCGATCCCGCCGGTGCCGATCTTCGTCGACAGCCCGCTGACGGTGGACATCACCGAGGTCTTCAAGTGCAACCCGGAGTACTTCGACGCGGCGACGCGGGCGTTCTGGGAAACGGCCGACCCGTTCGGGTTCGGAGCGCTCAGGTACATCTCCGACGTCGAGGAGTCGAAGGCGCTGAACTATTTCGCCGAGCCGGCCATCATCATCGCGGGCTCGGGCATGTGCGAGGCCGGACGCATCGTCCACCACCTGCGGAACAACCTCGAGGACGAACGCAACACCGTCCTCTTCGTGGGCTTCCAGGCCCGGCAGACGCTGGGCCGGCGGCTGGTCGAGCACCGGCCGGAGGTGCGGATCTTCGGCGTCGACGTGCCGGTGGACGCCGAGATCGTCGAGTCGGGCGCGTTCTCCAGCCACGGCGACCAGGCCGATCTGCGGGCCTTCGTCGAGCGCTGCCGAGCGACGCTCGAGCACACCTTTCTGGTCCACGGCGAGGAGCCCCAGGCCCTGGCCCTGGCCCAGCGATTGCAAGCCGATGGGCTGGCGGACGTGACCGTTCCCCGCGCCGGGGCCTTCCACGACGTCTAGCTTGTGACTGCCGGTCGCGGGCCGTAAACTTGCCGCCCGCGAATGGTTTGATCCCCTCCACCTGCGCCGCCGGGAGCCCGTGTATACCACCTACTGGAACCTGGAGCGCAAGCCGTTCGAGAACACGCCCGACCCCGACTTCTTCTACCTCTCACCGGAGCACGCCGAGGCGCTCGACCGGTTCGCCTACCTCCTGGGCGAGCGCAAGGGCGCGGGGCTGCTGACGGGGGAGTACGGCTGCGGCAAGACGACCATGGTGCGGGTGCTGGGGGAGCGGCTGGATCTCGAGCAGCACCGGGTGGCGTACCTGAACTACCCCCGGTTCTCGCCCGACGCGCTGCTGGGCGAGATCCTCTATCAACTGGGCGCCGACGCGTCGGGTGACAACGTCGCCCGGATGCATCGTCTCGGCGAGATCTTCTATCGCACCAGTGAAGAGGGCGGCCACACCATCATCATCGTGGACGAGGCGCAGATCCTGCCCGAGGGGGGCGTGCTGGAGGAGCTGCGGTTGCTGCTCAACTTCCAGCTGGCGGACGCGTTCCTGGTCACCTTCCTGCTGGTCGGCCAGCCCGAATTGCGGGAGCGGATCATGCGGCTGCCGCCGCTCGATCAGCGGATCGCCGTCCGGTATCACCTCCACAATTTCGACCTCGATAACACCCGCGCCTATATTGCCTTCCGGCTCGACGTGGCGGGCGCCGATCGGGAGCTGTTCACCGAGGACGCGGTCGAGGCGATTTACGCGCGCACGTTCGGAACGCCCCGGCGGATCAACAACGTGTGCGACCTGTGCCTGTTCATGGGGAGTCGCCGCAAGGTGGAGCTCATCACCGACGAGATCGTCCAGCTGGTGGCCTGACGATGCGCGCGAGCGAGATGTTCCGGCGGCGGTCCGCCGGGGTGCCCTACGCCGGCCCCGCCATGGTGGTGATGCCCGTCGGCGCGAGCGACATCGCCGCGGTGGCCGCGGTGGTCGAGCGGCTGGGGTTCCGGGCCGAGGTCTATCACGACGCCGGCACCGCGCTCGATACGATCGAATACAAGCGGCCGGCCCTCGTCGTCCACAGCTACGAGCTGCCCGACATGGACGGGGCGACGTTCCACGGCGCGGTCCAGAAGCGGGCCGGGGGGCGGCGCATTCCGACGCTGGCGATCATGCCGGCGGAGCAGACGCCGGACCAGCATTTCGGCGCCCAGACGGGCATCATGGAGTACATCTGCCGGCCGTTCCAGGCCGACGAGCTCGCCTCCCGCCTGCAGGGGCTGCTGCCGCACGTGGGGGAGGAGATCCCGGCGGCGCCGGCGCCGGCCGTGAGGCAGGAGCCGCCGCCGGCCCGCGCGCCCCGCTCGGCCGCGCGACTCGATCCGTCCCCACCACGCCGCGTGGACGCCCCGGCCCGGGATATCCCCGCGCGGCCGGCTCCCCCCCGCGAAGTCCAGCCGCAGACCGCCGCCCCGATGGCCCGCCCCGGGAAGCTGGACCTGCGGGTGATCGGTCTGGGGGAGTGGGGCATCCGCGGCGCCGAGCGGCTGAAAGCCCGGGGCGTGACGGCGCGGGTGGTAGACCTGGACGCCGGCGCCAGCGACGCGTTCTCGGGCGAGGCGGACGGCGACCTGATCGTCGTTCTCGCCAACCTCGGCCAGGGGGCCGGGGCACGGTTGGCGACGCTGCTCCAGCGGCTCGATGCGGCCGCTCCGGGGGTGCCGCGGCTGGCGATCGCCCGGTTGCCCGGCTTGCGGTCGGGCCCCGACGAGCGCGCGCTGGGCCTCGTCGCCCTGAACGCCATGCTCGAAGAATCCCCCGGCAGCATCCTGCTGGTGCAGAATCCCGCGGGGGGCGGCTCGGGCGAGGCCGACGACGATTCGCTGGCCGTGCTCGATCGCCTGGTTGAGCTGTGCGAGCTGGCGGGAAGCGCCAGCGACGCTTCGGAGCCTGGTCTGGACAGTGCCACGCTCGTGCGGGTGCTGGGGACGCCCGGCTTCCTCGGCTGGCGGGAGATGCCGCTCACGGCGGCGGACTGCGCGCCACAGGCGCAGCCATGGCTGGAACGAATGGGTGCGGAGCCCACGCGCTGGCAGCCGGAGGGGTTTGCCTGGGGCGAAGCCCAGGCCCTGCTGCCCCTGGTCCAGGCACCCCGCGCCTGGCTCGAGGCGAGCGGCCGCCGGCAGTACGACCGCTTCGTGCAGGAGGCGTGGGACGAAGCCGCCCCCTGCGCCGTGACCCCGGTGCTCTCCGACGACGTGCCGGCGCGGGCGGCGCTGCTCTCCGCCGGCATGCCGTACCCGCGCGGCGTGCACGCGCTCCGGGACAGCGTCGAAGCCGATCGGACCCGCCTCGCCGCCAAGCGGCGCGCCGCGGAAACGCTGATCCCTCTCGGCGAAGGCTTCCTGCCGCGCGAGGCCGCCGGTCAGCTCCCGCCAGTTGCCGGGTGGACCGCCAGCGGCCCGCCGCCGTCTCCGTCGCCACGGGATGAGCGGCGAC
>JBHENR010000077.1:0-5842 GCA_046262555.1 Gemmatimonadota bacterium
CCCGGCCGGCATTGCGGTCGGCGCCCGGGACACCCTTCCCACCGCCTCGCTGTCGGGAGCGCCGGAAAACCCGCTCGACCTCATCATCCGCGCGCTGGGCGAGCTCGACCGGGTCGTCCACCTCACGCGGACGGCCGGGCCGGGCGACATCACCCCTCCGCCAGCGCAGCGATAACCCACCCCACCACCAGGTAAAGCGCCGGCCCTCCCAGGACCGTGAGCGCGAGGTGGTGGCCGATCTCTTTGTTGACCTCTGGCACCAGATCGGTCGCCGCCACGTATAGCGTCACCCCGGTGGCGATGGCCAGTCCCGGTCCGGCCCAGCCGGGCGCCCCCGCCAGGAGAATGGCGCCCAGCAGGCAGGCCGCCCCGACCAGGCCGGCCGCCAGCACCGCCCAGCGACGGGACCCCCCCGCCGCCAGGACGATCGAGCTGATGGTGAAACCCTCCGGCAGCTTGTGGAGCGCGATCGCCACGAAAACCAGCCAGCCGAGCACGGGAGAGACCTGGTAGCCCGCCGCGATGGAAACCCCGTCGAAGAACGAATGGAGGCCCAGCCCGCCCAGCGCCGCCAGGCTCGAGCGCCGGTGCACGACCCCGGGGTGCGTCTCTTCACCGAAGTGGAAGTGGGGGACGAATCCGTGCTCGAAGGTGTGCGTCAGGAAGTAGCCGCCGACGACCAGGGGGAGTGTCCAGCGGGGTTCCAGCGCCAGCGCCTCGGGCAGCATGCGGAGCAGCGCGACAGACAAGAGGAAGCCGGCGCCGATGGCGACGAAGAGCCGGAGCAGCAGCGTGCCCCAGGCGCGGCGGGTGATGACCAGCAGCCCGCCCAGCAGGTTGCCGAGGCCGGCGCAGGCGGCGAGGAGAAGGCCCATGGGGTGGGGGAGCCGGCACGGCGCTCGACGCGCGTCAGCCCCCGGTCGCCTCGACGTCGGGAGTCTCCGCCGGCGGGTCGGCCTCATCGTCGAACGGCACCGGTTCGGCCGGCAGGAGCGGCGGCTTGCGCTGATTCTTGGGAATCGTCACCGAATACGTATCGAACACCTGGCCCGCGGTGTTGACCGCCTCGATCGTCATGGTGTAGTGGTCGACCTTGGCCCGCAGGTAGTGGAACACCTGCTCGCTCTTGGCCGTGAACCAGTCGGCGCCGGTGCCGCGGAACGCCGTCCGGCCGCCGCCCCCGCCGGTCACGTAATAGATCGTTCCCTCGTTCTCATCCACCACTGCATTGCCGCGGAGCGGCCGCGAGCGCTGGAAATCGTGATCGTGGCCGTTGTAGACGAGCAACACGTTGTAGCCGTCCATCAAGGGGCTGAGGGCCCGGCGCATCGGCAGCTGGGAGCCGTGCCCGCCGAACCCGGTCGATGCGCTGTAGGGCGGGTGGTGCCAATACACGATGGTCCAGTCGAGGCGCGGATCCCGGCGCGCGGCCGACAGTTCGCGGAGCAGCCATTGATACTGGCGGCTCGTCGGATCGCCGATATAGCCATACCTCGCGGCGTGCGCTTCGGTGTCCACGGAGTCGATCGAGAGGAACCGCACGTTGCCGTAGGTGAAGGCGTAGTAGAACGGCGAGTCCGAGGCATGCCCGCCGGGTGGAGTGAACGCTTCGGCATACGGCTCCCCGAGCCGCGTCATGAAATCGTGTCAACCAGGTGACGGGAAGATCGGCACCCGCTTGAACAGCGGCGCGTACACCCCGAAGACCTTGACCGTGAAATCGATGGCCCGGCCATCCTGGTAGGCCATGTCGCCGGTGTGGAGCACCAGCGCCGCCTCCTCCTGATTGAACTTCTCGGCCAGCGCCAGCTGCCCCGCGCTGAGAGTCCCCGAATCGCCCAGGATCAGATAGGTGAAGGGGTCCTTGGCGCCGACGACGGGAAAGGTTGTGAAATCGGCCGACTCGGACCACAACGTGTCGTTAATCTGGATCTGGTAGGTGTAGGTCGTCCCGGGCTGGAGATTCGACATCGCGAACGAGTGTTCCCGGCCGCGCTGCGTGAGCACCAGCTCGGTCGTGTCGGGTCCGCTCCAGAATCGAATGCCGGGCTCGGCCGGCTGGAACGTGCTCCAGCGGATTACCGCCGAGGAGTCGGTCATCGCGATCAGATACGGTTCCCGCTCGACGGTGCCGGGCGGCGTGATCGGCTCGTCGAGCGCCGCGCGCTCGGTATTCCGGGCACAGCGCAGGCCGAGGGAGCCGGCCGCCAGCAGCGCAATCAACAGGAGGAGGAGGCGGGGTCGCATTTCCGTCACAAGCTCTCCCGCGCGGTCAGAGGCGTCAACCGGAGAAGCGATGCAGGGCATCGAAAGCGATGGTGCCGGGGGAGGGAATCGAACCCACACGGCCTTGCGGCCACCGGATTTTGAGTCCGGCGCGTCTACCAGTTCCGCCACCCCGGCCGGTAGGACGGGACCAAGCTAGGAGGGCCGTTATACCCCGGCTAGGGACGGGCGAAATGGGATTGCGCCCGCCGGGGAGTTCTGGGAGTCAGGGAGCGAGCGAGAGGTCCGAGAGCGCCGGGCCGTTGACCACCCGGCCCACGGCGTCGAAGCGCGAACCGTGGCAGGGGCAGTCCCACGTCCGCTCGGCGCCGTTCCACGCCACGATGCACCCCAGGTGGGGACAGACCGCCGACCGCTGGTGGAGCGTCCCCTCTTCGTCGCGGTAGACGGCCACCGGATCGAGCCCCCGCCGCAGGACGGCCCCGGACCCCCGTTTCAGCTCGTCCACCGAACCGGCATCGCCCGGCCCGACGTACTCGGCGTATTGCGCGGCCACGTTCAGATTTTCCCGCGCGAACGCGCCCGCCGCGCGGAGCGAGATGCGCCCCGGGTCGTACAGCGTCGCCCAGGGATTGTCCCGCCCGCGGATCAGATCGGTGAGGAGGAGGCCCGCGATCGTGCCGTGCGTCATTCCCATGCCGGAGTCGCCGGTGGCGAGATAGATATTCGCCTCGCCCGGCGTCGGTCCGATGTAGGCCAGGCCGTCCACCGTCTCCATTATCTGACCGGACCAGCGGTGCTCGACCGCGCCCAGCATCGGGAGATGGGTCCGGGCCCACGCCTCCAGCCGCTCCCACCGCTCGGCCGGGTCGTCTTCCTGGCCGGTTTTGTGATCCTCGCCGCCGACGAGGAGCAGCGGCTCGGCGCCGCTGCGGCGCTGGAGGCGCACGTAGTGGTACGGGTCGCCCGTGTCCCAGAACAGGGCGGCCGGCAGCGCGTCCTCGGCCACGGGGCCGGCCACGACATAAGTGCGGTAGGCGGCCTGCTTGGTGTGGATGGTAAACCGGGTGTGGACCGGGGAGTTGGTCGCCACGATGATCGCGTCGGCCGTCACGGTGTGGCCCGCCGCGGTGGTCACGTACGGCGCGTCGCCACCCTCGAACGCCGCGACGTGCGTGCCGGTGAAGATGCGCCCGCCGCCCCGCTCGATGGCGGGAACGAGCCCGGCAATATAGTGGAGCGGGTGGAACTGGCCCTGGCGCGGGAAGCGGAGACAGGGGCCTGGAATGAGCGAGGCAACGGGACCGGGGGCGAGCGGCTCGACGTCGGTGAGGCCGGCTCGCCGGGCGGCGTCCAGCTCCTGTGCGAGATCCACTGCGTCGGGCGCGTCCGGGGGGTTGAACAAGTAGCCGTCGAGCCGCTCGAAGTCGCAGGCGATGCCCTCATCGCGGCTGATCGCCTCGATCCGATCGATCGCCGCGGTGTGACTCTCGGCGGCGAGCCGCGCGCCTTCCGCGCCATGCTGCTGCTCGATGGTGTGATACCGGTCGTCGAGCGCGTTGCTGAGGTGCGCGGTGGTGCGGGACGTTTCGCCGCCGGCCAGCGGGCCGTCATCGAGCACGACCACCGACCGGCCGGCCCGCGCCAACAGGTAGGCGGACGTCAACCCGGCGATTCCCGCCCCCACGACGCAGACGTCGGCCCGCAGGTCCTCGCGCAGCGGCGCCCGGGCCGGCAGCTCCGCCGTCGCCATCCAGGATGAGACGCTCATGATCGCATTCCGCTGCTCGAGGATTGTGTCAAAAGTCGAAAGGATGGTGGAGCTGATCGGGATCGAACCGACGACCTCCTGAATGCCATTCAGGCGCTCTCCCAACTGAGCTACAGCCCCTCCGGAATCGACCCCGAAACTAGCCCGCGCGCACCGGCCCCGTCAATCGGAAGGGCCTAGTTTGTGGCCCTGATGCAGCGCCAGACGCGAACCAAAATTCTCTGCACCATCGGCCCCGCGAGCGACAGCCCCCAGCGGATCGAGGCGCTGGTGCGGGCCGGCATGGACTGCGCCCGGCTCAACTTCTCCCACGGCGGTTACGAGGAGTACGCGGCCATCATCACGCTCATTCGCGAGACGGCGGAGCGGGTCGGCCGGCCGGTGGCGATCCTCCAGGACCTGCAGGGCCCCAAGATCCGGATCGGCGCCATCGCCGGCGGGGTGGTGGAGCTCCGTCCCGGCGAGCGGGTGCGGCTGCAGCCGTCCGACGAGGTCGGCACCCGCGACCTGCTGACGACGACGTATCGCGAGCTGCCGCAGGACGTCCGTGCCGGCGAGCGCATCCTGCTCGACGACGGTCAGCTGGTGCTGGTGGTGGAGGAGGTCGAGCCGGGGGACATCGTCCGGTGTCAGGTGCTCGAAGGCGGCATGCTGCGGCAGAAGAAGGGCATCAATCTGCCGGGGGTGATGGTGTCTACGCCGGCGCTCACCGACAAGGACCGGCGCGACATCGCCTTCGGCTGCGCCCACGGCGTCGACTACATCGCGCTCTCCTTCGTGCGGCGGGGCGAGGACCTGCTCGAGCTCAAGCACGAGATCCGCGCCCAGGGCGCCAATATCCCGATCATCGCCAAGCTCGAGAAGCCGCAGGCGCTGGAGAATCTCGACGAGATCCTGGCCGAGGCGGCGGGGGTCATGATCGCGCGGGGGGATCTGGGCGTCGAGCTGCCGCCCGAGCGCGTACCCGTCCTTCAGAAGCAGATCATCCGCAAGGCGAACGCCGCCAAGCGGCTGGTCATCGTCGCCACCCAGATGCTGGAATCGATGACCACCTATCTGCGGCCCACGCGGGCGGAGGCGTCCGACGTGGCGAACGCCATCTTCGATGGCGCCGATGCGGTCATGCTGTCGGCCGAAACGGCCACCGGGATGCACCCCGTGGCCGCGCTCGAGATGATGGAGCGGATCATCGTGGCCGCCGAGATCGAGATGGAGCGCACCCCCTGGCGCCCGTCGCGGAAGCTGATGCGGGGGGTCGATTTCCCCGACGCGGTCTGTGACGCCGCCACGCTCGTGGCCGCCGAGGTCGGGGCCCGGTATCTGGTGGCGTTCACGCAGTCCGGCTCGACCGCCCAGCTGCTCGCGAAGTACCGCCCGCCGGCGCCTCTGCTCGCCTTTACGCCCTTTCCGCACGTCCGCAATCAATTGAGCCTCGCCTGGGGGGTCTCTCCCTACGTGATGGAAATCCCGGTCACGATCGACACGCTGATCGCGGATCTCGAGCGCCGGCTGGTGCGGGAGGAACTCGCCAGCGAAGGGGACGTCATCGTCCTCGTCTGCGGCGCCCCGCTCGACATCGGCGGCCGCACCAATCTGATGAAGATCCACCGGCTCGGTGACAAGCCGCGCCTCGGGAAGCGTCGGGTGCGCACCACGCCCTGAGTTTTTCGCGGGCGTGTTTGCCCCTGATTTTCCGCGCGGGTAGCTTCGCTCCATGACTGAGCCCGCAACCGCCGCCACCCCCAACGCGCCGACCGCCGCCCCGGCGGCCCCCGCCCAGGGGCTCGAAGGGGTCATCGTCGCGCAGTCGGAGATCTCGTTCGTGGACGGGCAGGCGGGCAAGCT
>JBHENR010000078.1:0-14020 GCA_046262555.1 Gemmatimonadota bacterium
AGGTGATATTGGGACCCCGCTCGTAACGGCCCGCCACCGCGTCCTCCTCCTGTCCCGATTCGGCCCTGCCGGGGAAGTGGTAGATGCCCGGTTCGGTGACGCGCGCGGCGAGCGCCTCCGTCACCGCCTCGCCGTCGGGAATCGGATGCATCGTGGCCACGTGCCAGGGCAGCACTACCCACGACACCGAGCCCCACACGAACACCGCCAGGCCTCCCAGCAGACCGGCCAGCATGATCCGCTTCATGACGCGCTCCTTTGCTTGCGGGATACCACCCAACGACAGAGACCCGCCGGCATGCCAGCGGGTCTCTGTCAACGTTGTTCCCTACCCGGTTGTTCCCTACCCGCCCATGCTACGACAGATGCTTGCTCACCAGCTTCGTCATCTCGAACATGCTGACCTGCGCCTTGCCGCCGAAGACCGGCTTCAGCCTGGCATCGGCATTGATCATGCGGCGGTTCTTCTTGTCCTGCAGGTTATTCTTCTTGATGTAGTCCCAGATCTTCTTCGTCACCTCAGTCCGGGGCATCGCCTTGGTCCCGATCACCTCGCCCAGGGCGGGGCTGATCGACATGGGCTTCATGAATGCCGCATTCGGCGTCCGCTTCTTCTTGGCCGTCTTGGTCGTCTTCTTCTTGGTTGTCGCCATCGTTCGGTCTCCCCCTAGAAACGTGGTTGGCCGACTGGAGTGGAACGGTGGTTCACGAGCCGCGGGACGGTGATTTCACCTTGTTCCTATAACATTCCGGTCGAAAAAGCAAGGGGCGCGCCCCCGCTGACGCCCCGGCGGCGTCCTGAATCAACTCGGCGGCTGCTTCGGCGGTCCCTTTTGATCGTGCAGCAGAATGCTTACCACGAGCGCGATGCCGCCGCTGGCGGCGGCCAGAAAACAGAGCATGGCGAGGCCCGGATAGCCGAAAATCCTGAACGTGGTGCTCACCTGCATCAGCATGGACGCGCCGACGATGAGGGCCGCCAGGATCAGCCCCATCGTGATGCGGTTGGCCACTTTCTGGAACCCGTCGATGAGCGTCCGCTCGTCGATCGTCTCGATCTTCATCTCGAGCTCGTTGTTGGCGACGGCGTCGAGAATCTTGTTCACCCGGCCGGGAAGCTTCTGGGCGAATTCCGCGGTTTCCAAAAGTCCCGCGAACAGCTTGCCGGGAGACGCGATGCGCCGCATGCGCTGACTCGTGATATCGCCGGCGTGGCGGCGTATGGCGGCGTTCGGGTCAAAACCGGGAGCCAGCGAGCGCGCCACCGCATCGAGATTGAGCAGGGTCTTGCCGAGCATCGTCAGCTCACGCGGCACGCGCATGCCGTTCTCGGCGCCGGCGCGGGAAACCTGCATCACGACGGTCCCGACCTGGATCTCCTCCACCGTGGTGTGCTGCAATTCGCTCACCATCTCCGCGATCTGGCGGCGGAACGCGTCTTCGTCGAAGGTTCCCCCTTTCCAGTCCCCCATCCGCATCGCCACCTCGGCGGTCTCGTCGCCGTGGCCCTCGCTCACCGCCAGCAACAGCCGCAGCAACTGCTCCTGCATGCCGGGAGAAATGCGCGCCACCATGCCGAGGTCCAGCAGCGCGATGTTGCCGTCCTCGGTCAGGAAGACATTGCCCGGGTGCGGATCGGCGTGAAAGAATCCGTCCACCAGGATCTGCTGCAGGTATGCCTTGAACAGCGCGTCGGCGAGCGGCTCGCCGTCCATCTCGAGCCGGCCCAGCGGTCCGACGGCCGTAATCTTCTTACCCCGGATGAAATCCATCGTCAACAGGCGATCGGTGGTATAGTCCTCGACCGGCTGGGGCACGATGATGCGCTCGTACGCGGCCAGATTCGCGCCGAGGGTGACGAGGTTGGCGGCCTCGCGGCGATAATCGAGCTCCCGCACCAGCGACTTCTGAAACTCATCCAGCATGTCGGCAAAGGCGTAGCGCCGTCCCCAGTCGGTCCGGCGATCCAGGAACGCGGCGATCTCCCCCATCGCCTCCAGGTCGGCGCTGATCTGCCCCCGGATGTCCGGACGTTGCACCTTGACCGCGACCGGCCGGCCGTCGCGCAGGGCGGCCCGGTGGACCTGCCCGAGCGACGCCGCCGCCATCGGCGTGGGGTCGAACGCGGAAAACGCCTTGGACAACCGCACGCCAAGCTCCCGCTCGACGATCGTCTCGACCTCGGTGAATCCGAAGGGGCCGACCTTGTCCTGAAGGCGGGCGAGCGCATTGAGGTAGGGGAGCGGCAGGAGATCCGCGCGGGTCGAGAGCAACTGCCCGAGCTTGACGTAGGTCGGGCCGAGCGTCTCGAGGTCGTCGGCGAGCGCCGCGGCCTCGGGAGGCGCATCGGGTGAGGGCGCACCCGGAATGGCCGGGTCCGGCTTCCCCTCGGGCTCGTCACTGAGGGCCCCCTCGAGCCCGGCTTCGACGACGAGGTCCGAGCGGCCGTACTTCAACAGCAGCCGCGCGACATCACTGTAGCGCTTGAGGTGCTCTGGTTTGAGGGAAATGCCCATCAGGTTGGGGAAACCGGGGGCCAACTGGCCCCCGGCTTCAAAAACTGGCAGCTAGTTGACCGTGATCGTGTCGGGAACGTCTATCACGTCGGGAACATCGACGTCGATATCCGGCACATCGATGTCGGCCGGCTGCTCGATCGTGATGTCGGTATCCACGTCACCGTCATCCGCCGTGGTCGTGCCGCCGAAAACGCCCGAGAAGTAGAGAATGCCCGCGACGATGAGAATGACGATGATGACCAGGATCGCGTACAGCCCCCCGTGGCCGTCGTCGCCCCGGTGCGGTGCTGGCTCGTTGTAGTTGACCTGTGCCATGACTGCGGCCCTCCCGTTCGTGGCATCCGGTTGGACGGCCCGCTGTGGCTCGGCCGCCAGTAGACCTACAACATAACCTTTTCGTGGGGCACCGTGTGTCAGACGCCTTACGTGTGGTCAGCCGGCTGGCCGTGGCTGATCCATCAGCCGCCCTTGAACACCGAGGCGGCGCCTGACATCGTTAGGGGCAGGCGGGCAGTAAACGCATCCCTCTGAACAGGAGGCACCTCATGGCACATGGCATCCCCAAAGGGTTTCACACGGTCACGCCGTACCTCACGATACGGGACGCTTCCGCTGCGATCGCGTTCTATCAGCGGGCCTTCGGCGCCGAGGAGGAGTTTCGCCACGCGGGACCGGACGGCCGGCTGATCCACGCCCGCATCCGGATCGGCGATTCCCTCGTTATGCTGTCGGAGGAGTTCCTCGAGTGGGGTGCGAAGTCACCGCTCGCCTTCGACGGGTCGCCCGTCACGCTCCACATCTACTCGGAGGACGTGGACGCGGCGTGGGAGCGGGCGGTAACCGCCGGGGCCACGATCACGATGCCGCTCGACAATCAGTTCTGGGGCGATCGGTACGGTCAGGTCAAGGACCCGTATGGCCACAACTGGTCGCTCGCCCAGCATCTGGAGGACCTCAGTCCGGAAGAGACCAACCGCCGGGCCGCCGAAGCGTTCAGCCAGATGGGGGACGGTCCGCCGGACGCGAAGTAGCCTCCCCCGGCTCATCCCCTGGTCGCTGGCGCGTGAGGAATGCCCGCAGGCCGGCGCGACAGGCCTCGGTCTGGCGGGCGTCGGCATTGACCTCCGCGCCGCGCGCGATGCCGGCCTCGAACGAGAGGCCGTCCAGGTCGTGGAGGAGCTGCTTCCCGTAGGCCAGGGCCGTCGAGGAACGGGTCGCCATCTCGACGCAGTAGGCGAGGCTGTCGTCGGCGAAGGTGTGCCGGCTGTAGACGCAATTGATCAAACCGATATCCAGCGCTTCCTGGGCGCTGACCCGCTTGCCGCCCGCCACCAGGCCGAAGACCCGCTTCTCCCCAATATGCCGCACGAGCATCGTCATCACGATCGCCGGGACGAACCCGATATGGATTTCCGGATAGCCGAACTGCGCATCGTCGCCGGCCAGGATCACGTCACAGGCGGTGGCGAGCCCCGCGCCTCCAGCCAGGGCGTTGCCCTGCACGGCGGCGATGATGGGCTTCGGCAGGCGCCGCATCTGGATGAACAGCGCGCCCAGATGCTCGGCATCAACGAGGATCTCCTCCCGCGGCGCATCCAGCAGGGACTCCAGATGCTCGATGTCGGCACCGGCGCAGAAATCCTTGCCCTCGCCGCGCAGCAGGACGACCCGTACGCCGTCATCCGCCGCGGCCGCCGTGAACGCGTCTCGCAGGGCGGTCACGGTGGCTGGATCAAGGGCGTTGCGTTTTTCGGCGCGATCGAGCGTGAGGATCGCGACGCCGTCGTCGGTGGCTTCATACCGGACGCGCGGCGTTGCCGTCGCCATCAGACCGCTCCCGGCACGCCGGACAGCAACTCCGCCGGCGTCTCCAGCTCGAGCCGCAGCAGCGCGGTCGAGTACACCTTGCCCTGCGCGTCCGTCATGAGGCTCACCGTGCCCCCGCCATCCAGCGCGCCATGGAGCAGAAAGTTGAGCGCCCCCAGGTTGTCGAGCGGGAACCGCTCGACCGGTCCGCGAATCATGCCGCTGAAATGGGCCGCCACGCGCTCGGCGGTCAGGTGCGCGCGGAGATGCTGGTAGATGGCGGGGGTGAAGGCGATCACGCCGACGTTGGCGGTGTCGCCCTTGTCACCCGAGCGGGCGTGGGCCAGACGGCGAAGTGGAATGGCGGGCACGATGGAAAGCTAGGCCTCCACCACGTCCACCGCGAGGTAGGGCTCGATCTCCTCACGCGCGATGAGCGCCGGCCAGAACGCGACGACCTCCTGGACCTGGGGCCGTCCGCCGGCGAATCCGGTCACGCTGGGCGGGCCACTCAGGATGAGCGGCGCGACCTCGCGGCTGAAGCGCTCCACCGCGACCCGGTCGGCCGAGCGGACAGCCACCCGCAGCTCGACCTCGGGCTGATCGTCCCGCGGCAGACCGGCGAGCGCGCCATGACAGGCGTTCCACCCCACGAACTCGGTTCGCACCTCGTCGAAGCGGAGCCCCAGCCGATCGAGCCGGGCGCGCAGGATCTCATCGGCCCGCCGGGCTTTGGCCACGGCATCGGGCCAGGCGTAGACCAGCGTACCAACGGATTTGTAGCCCGCGCGATAGCTGATCGACACCTTGAGCTGTTCGGTCCGGGGCGCGCCGCGAACGCCGTGGACGCGCACGCGGTCCGGGCCATCGTCCTCGAGCCGGATGGAGGTGAAATCGGCCACCGCGTCCGGAGTGATGTAGCGCGCCGGATCGCCCATCTCGTAGACGATCTGCTCTTTGACGATGGCCGGCGAGATGCGGCCGCCGGATCCCGCGTGCTTGGTGAGCACGAAGGGCCCGTCGGCGCTCGCTTCGATGATCGGATACCCGACGTCGGCCAGGTCGGGAATCTCCTCCCACCCGATCAGGCAGTTGCCGCCGCTCGCCTGGGCGCCGCACTCGTTGATGTGGCCGGCGACGATGCCATGTGCGAGCCGATCCCAGTCGCCCCACCCCCAGCCGAAGGCGTGGATCATCGGCGCATAGGTGAGCGCCGTGTCGGTCGAACGGCCGGTGACGATCACGGTCGCCTCGCGCGCCAACGCCTCGACGATCGGCGCCGCCCCGATATAGGCGTTGGCGCTCTCGATCCGATCGAGCACCGCCTCGAGCGGCCGGCCGTCGTCCATGTTGGCGAGGGGGTGGCCGCTGGCGACCAGGTCCGGCAGCCGCTCCAGGATGTCGTCCCCGGTCACCGTGCCGATCCGCACGCGACCCGCCAGATCCGCCGATCGCGCCGCCTCCAGCAGTCCGTCCCGGCAGGCGGCGATGTTGACGCCCCCGGCATTGGAGATGACCCGGATCCCCTGCGCCGCGATGTCGGGAAAGATCTCCGCCAGGAGCGGGACGAAGTCGCGCGCGAACCCCTGCGCCGGATCGCGCCGCTTCTGCTTCTGGAGGATCGACATCGTCACTTCGGCGAGGTAGTCGAGCATGAGGTAGTCGATCGGGCCCCGGCGCACCTGCTCCACGGGCGCGTCCAGGCGGTCGCCCCAGAACCCCTGGCCACAGGCGATGCGGATCGAGGACGGCATCGCGGCCGAAGCTATGGGGCCCCGCGGAGCTCGACCAACAGAACGGGTTACTCCCCGCGCAGCTCCTGAGGGGGCGCGATCAGCGAATCGCGGGCCAGGGAATCGACCGGCTGGCGTTCCTCGTCGGACCACGGCCCGCCGGAAAACTGGGGGCGGGGCCAGAGGAATCCGCCGGCGATCACCGTTACGGCGGCGGCCACCGCGAGGAGCGCGAACCCGAGGAGCCAGCGCCTCCTGCGTCCCATGCTCCGCCTCTCGTTGGGGTTATTGTGTCGGTGCGGTCCAAAGGTTATAATACTTTTGTCGTTGCGTCGATTGCTATTGATAACGAGTCCGGAGTGGACATGGCTGCAACCCGTCGCCTCTGCATTTACACCACCGAACCCCTCGAAGGCACGCTGCTCGCGCATGTGCTCCGCGCGGAATTCGAGCTCGATCCCATCATGGCGCACACGGAAGACGAGGTCCTCGAGAGCGCGCGGGAGTGCTCGATGCTGATCATCCGGGAAATCGACGGGAACAGCAACACCATGCTGCCGCTCCTGCGCGCGATCCTGAAGGTCAATCCCCGGATCGAGATCATCGTGCTCGAGAGCGCCAACCCGCTCGGCGCGCTGGCCTATCTGCAGGCGGGCTCGGCGGTCTATTTGCGGCGCGAATCCACCATCGACAATCTGTTCGCCAATGTCCGGGCCTCGAAGGAGGGCCGCGCGCTCCTCTCACCCGAGCTCGCCGGGAAAATGCTCCGGCGCGTCCAGGAGCTGGCCCGACTCGCCGAAGACGAGCAGATCGACATCACCCGCATCGAGCACCTGACGGCGCGCGAGCAGGAAATCGCCCAGCGCCTCGCTCACCACCAATCGAACCACGAGATCGCCTCCGCGCTGGGCCTCGCCACGGGGACGATCAAAACCCACGTGCATAACATCCTCAAGAAGCTCGACGTTGACTCGCGCGTCCTGGCCGGCGCGTACTGGCGAATTCACGAGACGATGCCCGAGAGACGCCGGGAAACGGGCTGAGGCTCACGACGGATGCCGGTCGTTATCTATACCCCTGCTCTATATCCCTCGTTATCGCCAAATCGCTGACGCGCAGCGATATTCCCCACCATGGCTAATCTGGAAGCGTTGTTCTGGACCCATCTCGAGGACCTGCATGGCGCCGAGCACGAGATCGCGCGCTCGGTGGCACGGCTGATCCCGGCGGCAAAAAACGAGGACCTGCGCGTTGCGCTGGAAAGCTACCGGGAGGAAACCCGGGGTCAGGTCGATCGGCTCGAGGAGATCTTCGCCACGGCGGGCCGCCAGGTGGCCACGTCAGGGCATATCGCCGGAACGATTCCGGAGAGCCTCCGTCGCTACGTGGAACCCGACATCCTCGACAAGGGGCTCATCATCGGCGTCCAGTTTCTGGCCCAGTACAAGATCGCCGCCTATCGCGCGGCCCAGCGCTGGGCGAGCCTGTTGGGGTATGATCAACCGCACGGTCTGTTGCAGGTCTCACTCGACGAGGAACAGCGCGCCAACCGGCGGCTCGCCGCCCTGGCGGGCGACACCGCAGACGCGGACCAGGGCTGACCGCCGCTAGCGCGCGGCCTGGACCATCGCCCGCAGCTGGCTGCGACGGACCAGCAGGCCTCGCGAACTCTTTCGCTGCAGCGCACCCACCGTCTCGAGATCCCGAATGGCCACCGACGTGTAGGGACGGCTGGCCCCGATCATACCGGCCATCGTTTCCTGCGTCAGCCGGTGGGTCAACGGCACCAGGACATCATCCGCCCCTCCCCCCACCTCGGCGAAATCCAATAACGCCTGGCAGAGCCGGGCTGGTACCGGCAGCGACATCCGCATCATCATCCGATTCGTCAGCCGGACGAGGTTGGCCGACACCTCCTGCGCGACGGCCACCAGCACGGCGGGATGCTCGCGCGCCAGGGCGAGGAAATCCGGCCGGCTGACGACGGCCGCGCGAACCGGCCGCAGGGCGATGCATTCGCAATGGAGCATCGACGGCTCGGCGAACAGGGAGGAGTCGATCAGGTCGCCCGGGCGGTGGATGGCGACGATGCATTCGTCCCCCAGGCCGGTGACACCCGACACCTTGGCCAGCCCGTCGAGCAGAATGAGGAGCTGGCGGGGCGGGGAGGCAAGTGGGACCAGGCGCTGGCCCGGCGCGTACCGGACGCTGCGCGCCCGGCCGGCCAGGGCGACGCGATCCTCATGGCGGAGGCGCGCGAGGGCGGGAATTCCCGAGAGGTCGTTTAGCGTGGTGATCATGGGATTGTCATAAACTGGACGATCCCGGCGGGAATATCCCTCTATCCGGGTATAGGCAGGGGTTTAGAGACCCGCGAACCAGTCGTACCCCTTGTCCTCCCAGTAACCCCCCGTCGAGTGGGGCAGGAAGTTCATGTCGGTCAGGTACTTCACGCTCTTGTAGCCGTACTTGACGTTGCCGTAGAGGCGGGCCGGCGCGCCGTGGCCGGGGCTCAGCAGCGCCCCGTTCATGCCGTAGGCGATCAGCGTCTGGGGGTGGAAGGCGCTGTCCCGGTCCCAGCTCGACCAGAAGCCGCTGTCGAACGAGCGGAACTCGACGTAGCCGGCCGCGTCTTCGGGCTGGGCGAGCCGCGCCAGATCCCGCACCCGCACCCCGGTCCAGGACGCCACCGCGGTCCACCCCTCGATGCAGTAATGGCGCACCCGGATCGAGGTGCGTCGCGGCAACCGCATCAGTTCGTCCAGCGACAGCTCCAGCGGCTGCGCCACCGCGCCCCCCACCCGCAGCCGCCACGTCGCCGCGTCGGCCCGCGGCACCGTCGGGCTGATGAAGTACTGCGGCATGCGCTCGGTTTCGCTCCCGGCCGGGTAGGTGCGCGCCAGCTGCCCGGGGCGGAACAGGGCGTCCTGCAACACCCGGTTGGGCGCCTCCCAGGCGCGCAACACGCCCCGGAACGGCCCGCCGGTCCAACCGCAGCCGGCGGCCAGCAGCCCCGCGCCGGCGGTCGCGGCCCCCTTCAGGAAGGCCCGCCGAGCCGGACTGTCAGCCGCCATCGGACGGCTCCCGGTACCCCCCCACGATCATGGAGCGGGCCGCTTCCCGATCCACCACCAGGGTCATGAAGAGGTGGCCCAGCAGAAACCCGACGAACGCCCAGACGATGAGGAAGTGCCAGTACCGGGCCCACACGTACCCGCCCAGCGCGGTGGCGAGAAACGGCAGCGAGACCGGCTTCCAGATGGCGAAGCCGGTGACGACCGAGAGCACCCCCAGCCCCAGCGTGCCGGTGTAGGAGAGCTTCTGGAGGCCGTTGTACATGCCGTGCGGCGGCGGCTCGGGGCGCCGCCGCAGGTAGTAGGCGAGCATCTGCCAGGCGCCGGGCGCGTCGCGCGGGTGAAACAGCCGCCTGCGCCACTCGCCGCTGACAAAGAGATAGGTAGCGTAGACGGCGGCGTTGGCGACGAAGAACCACATCAGGAAGAAGTGCCACTGGAGCCCGCCGGCCAGCCAGCCGCCCAGCCGGACCGCCTCCGGGAACCGGCTGCCGGCGAACGGCCAGCAGCAGAACGACCCGCCGCGCTCGGCAAACGCCGGATAGGCGTGAAAGATCTGGAGCCCGCTCGCGATCATGCCGAGGAGGAGCACCGCGTGCAGCCAGTGCGCGGCCCGGATGGTCAGCGGATGGAAGAACCGGATGCGACGCTGTCGGGGCACGGGAGAGCGGAAGTATACTGTCCAGGGAATCGCCAGCAAAAACGGCTCACCACAGGAGGGGCGCGTGACCCGAAAGCGGACCACGGGGATGACCATCGTCGCGATCGTCAGCCTCCTGCTGGGCGTCTCGATGGCGATCGGCAACACCACCGAAGTGATCCGGGGCGAAACCTTCGACGGGATTCCGGTCACCCGCGCGATGGGCCTGCTGGGTCTGGCGGGGGCGGTCTTCGCCGCGCTGCTGGCGGCCGGCGGCCTGGGGACGTGGCAGGTGAAGCCCCACGGCCGGCGTTTCAGCCTGCTCGCCGCGGGAGGGACGATCCTCACGATGGCGCTGGCGGTCGTCCTGTTCGGCCTGTCGTTCGGATTTCTCCTGCTGGGGGTGGTTTACCCGGTGCTGGTGCTCATCCTGTACAATCTGCCCGCCTGGCGGGCCGCCTTCCGACCGAGCCCGGCGCGCTAACGCTCGCCGCCGGGAAACTCGTGATCCCAGAGCCAGCAGCCGGCCGCCACCTGCAGTCGTCGATGGAGCCGGATGACCTCGTCATCATCGCCCGCCAGGTGCGCTTCCTCCTCCAGCCAGACGAGCCACTCGCAGATCGTCAGCTGCGGGTGCCAGGGCCCGACGGGCGGCCAGCCGAGCCGCTCCGGTCCGCGGGGGCCGGTCATAGGAGCTCGCCCTGCGGCAGCACGTACGCCCCCAGGTGGGGGCCCGGATTGTGGAGCGCCGTCCACAGCGCCAGTCCCAGCGTGTCGCGGACATCCTCGGGCGCGACGACGGCATCCACCCAGCCCCGGGCGGCGGCGTAGCGGGCGTCCAGCTGGGCGTCGTAATCGGCCCGCACGGCGTCCATCTTCGCGGTCAGCGCGGCGTCGGGGGTCTCGTCCTTCGCTGCGAGCCGGTCGAGCTCGGTGCCGAACACCGCGCGCACCGCGCTCTCCCCCTCCATCACGCCCATCCGCCCGGTCGGCAGGGTGAACAGGAAGTCAGGATCGAATCCCTGACCGGCCATGGCGTAGTAGCCCGCTCCGCTGGCGTGATTGATCGTCAGCACCAGCTTGGGGACGGTCGCCGTCGCCATCGCCTCGACAAAGGCCGCGCCGGCGCGGATGATGCCCGCGTGCTCGGACTCCGGCCCGACCATGAATCCCGAGACGTCCTGGACGAACAGCATCGGGGTCCGGTGACGGTCCAGCAGATCGAGGAAGTAGGCGACTTTCTCGGCCGAATCCGGGTAGATGATGCCGCCGAACCGGGGCGGTCCGCTGGCCCGCGGGAACAGCCCCCGGGCATTGGCGATGACCCCGACCGCGAGTCCCTGCAGCCGGCCGGTGGCGCAGATCATCTCCGCCGCGCGGCCGGCCTGGAACTCGTCCCACAGACCGCCGTCGAGGATCGCCCCCAGCAGGTGCCGCATCTCGTACGGCTGGCGGTGATTCGACGGCAGGATGTCGTACAGCTGGGCCGCGTCCCCGCCGGGCGCGGCGGCGGGATCGCGCGGTCGCACCGCCACCTCCTCGGGCAGGATACCGATCAGCTCGCGCAGCTTCTCGCACCCGGCGCGGTCGCTCTCGACGCGATAGTGGGCCACGCCGCTGAGCTCGGTGTGGACGCGGGCGCCACCGAGGCTTTCCTGATTCACCGTCTGGCCGGTCGCCCCCTTGACGAGGTTCGGGCCGCCCAGCCCCATGAAGCTCGTCCCGTCCACCATCAGGATGACGTCGGAGAGCGCCGGCAGGTACGCGCCCCCGGCGATGCACGGTCCCATGACGGCGGCGAACTGGGGGATCCTGAGGTAGCGCCGCATGATCGAGTTGTAGGAGAAGATCCGTGACGCGCCGTATTGCCCGGGGAACACACCCCCCTGATACGGCAGGTTGACGCCCGCCGAGTCGACCAGGTAGACGATCGGCACCCGGCACCGCATCGCGATCTCCTGGGCGCGGAGGATCTTGCGGATCGTCTCCGGCCACCAGGAGCCGGCCTTGACGGTCGCATCGTTGGCGACCACGACGACCGGCCGGCCGCCCACTAGCCCGACCCCGGTCACCACCCCCGCCGCCGGCGCCCCGCCGTCGTACTGATCATAGGCGATCAGCAGGCCGACCTCGACGAACCGCGCGCCCGGATCGCAGAGCGCCTCGATCCGCTCGCGGGCGGTGAGCTTGCCCTGCTCGTGCTGGCGGACGATACGATCCGGGCCGCCGCCGAGCCGCAGCCGGCGTTCGAGCTCCTGTAGTTCGTCGGTCAGCTCGCGCAGGCGGGACGGGGCGGAGGCGGGGGTCGGATGCGGCTCGCGCATGGCGAACCGGAAGATACGCCGGCGCTATATTCGGCGCATGACGCTCGAGATGGGAATCGTCTTCGCGGTCATCGCGCTGGCGCTGGCGCTGTTCATCAGCGAGCGGTTCCCGGTCGACCAGGTGGCGCTGGCCCTTCCGGTGGTGCTGCTGCTGGCCGGGCTCATCACGCCGGCCGAGGCGGTCTCGGGGTTCAGCAACGAGGCGACCGTCACCGTCACCGCCATGCTGGTGCTGTCGCTGGGACTGGTGAAAACCGGCGCGGTGGCAACGATCGGCCGGTGGGCGGTGTCGGCGCCGCTCGGCGGGCCGCGGCTGCGACTGGCGATCCTCTGCGGCCTGGTGGCGGTCCTGTCCGCGTTTCTCAACAATACGCCGGTCGTCGTCGTGTTCCTGCCGGTCTTTCTCGGGCTCGCCCAGCAGTTCAAGCAGCCGCCGTCGCTCTACCTCATGCCGTTGTCGTTCAGCGCTATCCTGGGCGGCACCGTGACGCTGATCGGCACCTCCACCAACCTGGTCGTCTACGGCCTGGCGCGCGATCGCGGCTTCGATGACCTGTCGATGTTCTCGATGACGCCGCTGGGGCTGATCTACCTGGCGGTCGGCATGACCTACATGCTGACGATCGGTCACCGGCTGCTGCCGCGGCGGCACGGGCCGCTGGAGCTCTCGGGGAAATACGAGGTGCGGCGGTTCGTGATGGAGCTGCGGGTGCTTGAGGGGTCGCCGGCCGCCGGCCGCTCGCTGGCGGATCTGCGGTGGGGCGAGCTCTACGGCGTGTCGGTGCTGGGCATTCATCGCGGCGACCGCACGATCTGGGCGCCGGGCCCGCGGCGGCGCGCGCTGGCGGGCGACATGCTCTACGCCCAGGGGAACACGGCCGATCTGCTGCGGCTGGCCGCGCGGGAGAAGCTGGCCCACCGGGCGGTGCGCGAGGGCAGCCCGCTGGATCTCGGCTCCGACAGCGCCCGGCTGGTGGAGCTCTTGGTGGGGCCGCGTTCGCCCCTGATCGGGCAGACGCTCCGCGACGTCCGGTTCCAGCAGCGCTACGACGCGACCGTGCTCGCCATCCAGCACCACGGACGGACGGTGCGCGACCGACTGGCCGAAGTGCGGCTGGAGGCGGGCGATCTGTTGCTGGTCCACGGGCCGGGTGGTGCGCTCGACGGGCTGGCCGCCGACGAGGAAGGGTTCATTCCGCTCAGTGAGGTGCGCCCCCCGGGCGCACGCCATCAACGAGCGGGGGTGGCGGTCACCATTCTCGTCGCCGTCGTGGCTGCTGCCGGCGTCGGGATTCCGATCCTTCCCGCCGCGCTGACAGGCGTCGTGGCGATGCTGTTTACCCGTTGCGTGCGGATCGAGGAGATTCGCTCCGAAGTGGACTGGATGATCGTCTTCCTGCTGGCGGGGGTAATCCCGCTGGGAGTGGCGATGGACCGGACCGGGGCGGCCGAGTGGATCGGCCATGGCGCCGCCGAGCTGCTGGGCCCGCTCGGGCCGACCGCGACGGTGGCCGGGTTCTATCTGCTCACGTCATTCCTGACGGCGGTGATGTCGAACACCGCCACCGCGATCGTGCTGACCCCGATCGCGCTCGAGACCGCGGCGGCCACCGGCATGAATCCCTATGCACTGCTCGTGACCGTTATGTTCGCGGCGTCGTGCGACTTCAGCACGCCGATCGGCTACCAGACGAACACGCTCATCTATGGACCGGGGGGGTACCGCTTCTCGGACTACCTGCGGGTGGGCCTGCCACTGTCGGCGCTGCTGGTGGTGACCGCCGCGCTCCTGATTCCGGTGTTCTGGCCGTCCTAAGTCGCCGCGGGCTGACTCCAGGAGACCAGCCCGCCCGCTTCGATGATCTCCTGCAGCCGGCCGCGGCGGACCAGCAACCCGCGGGCGCCCAGCCGCTTCACCGCGCCG
>JBHENR010000079.1:0-5073 GCA_046262555.1 Gemmatimonadota bacterium
GTGTGCGAGGGCCGCGGCAGCGCGGCCGGCGAGCCGGCGCCGTGCCCGACCTGCAACGGCTCCGGCGAGGTGCGCCAGGCGCAGCGGTCGATCTTCGGCCAGTTCGTGAGCGTGCAGGCATGCGCCCGCTGCGGCGGCGAAGGCACGATCGTCACCGACCCCTGTCACACCTGTGGCGGCGAGGGTCGGGTCCGCGAGGAACGACGCATCAAAGTCCGGATTCCCGCCGGGGTCGAAACCGGGAATTACCTGACGCTCCGGGCGGAGGGGAACGTCGGCCCACGGGGCGGCCCGCCGGGCGATCTGCTGATCGTGATCGACGTCCAGCCGCACGCCCTCTTCACCCGTCATGAACGGGACATCCTGCTGGAGATGCCGCTGTCGTTCCCCCAGGCGGCGATGGGGGCCGGCCTCGACGTTCCCACGCTCGGCGGCACCACCCGGCTGGACGTTCCCGCCGGCACCCAGTCCGGGGACGTGCTGCGGCTGGCGGGCCAGGGTGTTCCCCCGCTCGGTGGCGGTCCCCGCGGCGACCAGTTGATTCAGGTGTCCGTCTGGGTTCCCACCCGGCTGTCGGCGGAAGAGCGGCTCCACCTCGAGGCGCTGGAGAATTCCCCCAATCTCTTTCCGCCGGTCGGTGAGAAGGGGTTCTGGGGCAAGATGAAGGCCGCGTTCACCGCATAATCGAGCTCATCGTCACCGCGCCCGAGGACGCCGACGAGACGGTCGCCGCGGTGCTGGCGTTCTGCGGCACCCTGGGCGCGTGGAACGAACGGCCGGATCGGACGCGGGCCTACTTCGACGGCCCGGTCCCCGGACTGGAGGTGACGTTCGCCGCGGTCTGGCGCGCGTTCACCGGCGCCGAGTGCCCGTGCGGGCTGTCCCGCCGGCCGGTGGAGCCGGCGGACTGGGTGGCCGCCTGGCGGGTGGCGGTGCGTCCCGTCGCTGTCACGCCCTCCCTCTGGATCGCCCCGCCGGCGGCTCCACCCGACGCGGTCCTCGGCGTGGACGATCGCGTGATCTGGATCGAACCCGGCGAAGGGTTCGGCACCGGCACCCACCCCACGACCCAGGCGCTCCTGCGGTGGCTCGCTGCCGGGCCGGCGGCGGGCATCCCGCTGGGCGGCGCGGTGCTCGACCTCGGAACCGGCAGCGGCGTCCTCGCGCTGACCGCCCTCGCCTGCGGCGCGCGGCGGGCGACCGGTCTCGACCTCGACGCGGCCGCTCTCGGCAACGCGGCGCAGAATCGCGCGTTGAATCGCCGTGAGCGCGACTGCGCGCTCGTCCGCGGATCGATCGACGCGATCGCGCCCGGCGCGCGCTTCGACGTCGTGCTCGCCAACCTCGATGGGCGCACGCTGCCGCCGCTCCTGTCGCGACTGGCGGCGCACTGTGCCGTCGAGGGCCGTGTCGGGGTCGCCGGATTGTTGCTGTCGGAACGCGGTGGCGTGCTGGCCGGCGCCCGCACCGCCGGGCTGCGGTTGCTCGAGGAGACCGCGTCGGCCGACCCGTTCCCCCTCCCCGATCCACCCGACGGAGCCGCCGCGCCGGAGGACGTCTGGTGGAGCGGATGGTTCGCGCCCGCATCGAGCGGGGTATAATCGCGCCATGATCCCCTTTGGCGGACCGCGGCTGTGCTTGCACCCGATGGCGATGCGGGCGGTGGACCAGGCCGCCGCCCGCGCCGGGTTGCCGGGAACGGCCCTGATGGAGAGCGCGGGCCGGAGCGTGGCCGACGCGATCCGCGCCCGCTGGCCGGCGCCGGGGCGCGCCGTAGTCCTCGTGGGAGGCGGCAACAACGGCGGCGACGGCCTGGTGGTCGCCCGCTGGCTGGCCGGAGCCGGCTGGCGCGTCGAGCTGGTCTGGCTGGCGGATCCCGCCGGGCTGCGCGGGGACGCGGCGCGGCAGTGGCGGCTCGTCCGGCCGCTCCGCTTGGCGGCGGTGCGGGTGTCGACGGCGGCGGAGGCCGATGTCGCTCTGGCGCGGGCCATCGGCGCGACCTGCGTGGTCGATGCCATCCTCGGCACCGGCCTGCGGGGCACCATTCGCGGCCCCCTGCGACGGGCGATCCGGGCGCTGAACGCCCTGTCGCTCGAGGGCCGGGGGTTGCCGGTGGTGGCGGTGGACGGTCCCTCGGGCCTCGATGGCGACACCGGCCGGGCGCGGGGAATCGCCGTGCGGGCGACGCTGACCGTGGCGCTGGGATTTCCCCGGCCCGGCCTGTTCCTGGCCGACGGGCCGGCGCACGTCGGGCGGCTGCTCGTCGCTCCGCTGGGGTTTCCCCTGGGCTCGCTGGCGGCGGCGGGGAACGCGCCGCTGGGATGGAGCGGGCTGCCGGAGGCCGAGGCGGCGCTGCCCCCGCGGGCGCACAACCTGCACAAGGGCGGCGCCGGCCGGCTGCTGCTGGTGGCGGGCTCGGCCCGCTACCCCGGCGCGGCGGCGCTGGCGGCGACCGCGGCGCTCCGCTCCGGCGTCGGGATCTGCCTGGTGGCGGCCCCGGCGCCGGTGCTGCGTCAGCTGCTGCGGTCCCTGCCGGAGGCGATCGGGCTGCCGCTTCCCGTCACCCCGTCCGGAGCACTGGCGCCGGCCGCCGCGACCGCCATCCGCCGGGCGGCCCGGGAGGCCAATGCGGTCGCGCTCGGGCCGGGTCTGACGACGGCCGGGGGCGTCCGCCGGCTCGTCCTCGCCGCCCTCGCGGCGGAGCGCCCCGCGGTGATAGATGCCGATGCCCTCAACGTCCTCGCCGCCGACCCGCGCCCCGTCCGCCGCGCCGCGCCGACGATCCTGACGCCCCACCCGGGCGAGCTGGGCCGCTGGCTCGATCGATCCGCCGCCGCGGTGGACAGGGACCGCCTCGCGGCCGCCCCGCGGGCTGCGGCGCGCTGGGGCGCGCACGTCATCCTCAAGGGGTCCCCGACCGTGGTGGCGCAGCCCGACGGGCGGGCGTTCCTCAACCTGACCGGGAATCCGGGCCTGGCGGTGGGGGGCATGGGAGACATCCTCACCGGGCTCCTCGGCAGCCTGCTGGCTCAGGGCGTTCCCGCCCCGCTCGCGGCGCGCGCGGCGCCCGTCCTCCACGGCCTGGCGGGCGACTGGGCCCAGGCCGATCGCGGCGGGCGCGCGGTCCTACCAACAGACTTGTACGCCTATCTTCCGCTGGCGATCCGCGAGATCGCGGCTGGCCGCGGGGTTGCGCTCCTCGAGCGGCTCGAGCATCCCTACGGCGAGCTCCTCGCTGCTGGTGGCGGACGATGAGGCGACGCCCCCTGGCGCGCGGGTGGCTCGCGGCGGTCGCGATGTTCGCGGTGTTGACGCCTGGCCTGGGGCGGGCGCAGGAGATCAGCCGCGAACGGGTCGCCCGGTTCGCGCCTGACGTCTGGGTCACGCTCCGCGACTTCCGTCAGGTGACCGCCGTGGCGGCGGCCGATCGGGTGGCGTACCTCGGGACGACGGCGGGCGTCGAGCGGTTCGACACCCTCCGGGGGAGCTGGCTCGCGCCGGTGACGGAGGCCGACGGGTTGCCGGACGACCGCGTCACGGCGCTGGCGGCGGATCCCGCCGGCGATGCGTGGATCGGCACCCGGCGGGGCCTCGTCCGACTGCTCGCGTTCACCGGCGAGATCGAGCTCGTCTGGGGGCCGCCGCCCGCGCGCGTGGAGGCGGTCGCGGTCGACCCCCGCGCCGGCGACGTCTACGCCCGTATCGCGGGCGGGTGGTGGGGCGGCCGCGCGGGCGCCAACGTGCTCGAACGCCTCTCCGGCCCGCCGCCGGCCGGTCTGGCCGGCTCGGTTCCGGTCGACGCGCTCGACCCGGTGGACCTGCCATGGACCGATCCGCTGTACGTCGACAGTCCAGCCGTTCGCGGCGCGCGATTCCGGCTGACGGTCCTCGACCGCGATCTGCGGGGCGACTTCTACGTCGGCACCTGGGGGGACAACGGGCGCCGCTGGGGCGCCGGCGGGCAGCGGTGGGAGCCGCTCTACTTCGGCCTGGCGGGCCCCGCCGGCGGCCCCGTCGTGCCGACCGCGACCGGGTACTGGTTTCTTCCCGGCGCCGGGGCTACCCACGAGACGCGTACCGAGCTCGGCTTCGATGCCTCCGGCCGCGTGTACGCCGACCTCGACCTGGGGGTGCCGGCGCCGCCAGCCGCGGCCCGGGCCAGCACCGATCTGGCGAGCTGGTCCTATGTTCACCCGGGGCGCACGCAGGGCCTGATCACGGCCGTGGCCGAGGCCGGGCTCGCGCTGGGCGACACGCTCTATCTGGGCACCGGTTATGGCCTCACCCAGGGAATCGGCGAGCGGTGGACCCATTGGGGGTTCGCCGATGCCGGGCTCGGCCCCGTCGCCGCGCTGGCTGCCGACGGCGCGCTGCTGTGGCTGGGCACCGATCACGGATTGATCGCCTGGCGGCGGAGCGACGCCACGCCGGAAGCGCGCCTGCTTCCCGGGCGCCGCGTCACCGCCGTCCTGCCGCTCTCCGACGCGCTGTTCGTGGGCACCGAGAGCGGACTCTTCGCAGGGCCCCGCACCGGAGCGCTCCCCGACGGGCTGCCCCGGGTCGAAACCCGCGGCCGCGCCGTGCGCGCCCTCGCCGCCCGCGGATCGACGGTGTACGTCGCTACCGACGCGGGACTGGAGATCTTCGATCGGGTGAGGGACGACTGGCGCTACGCGCTGCTCGGGGAAGGGCGGCTCACCGCGCCGCCGCTCGCGCTGGCCGTCGACGCCGAACAGGTCTGGATCGGCACCGCCGACGGCCTCGTCCGGTGGCGCGAGGCGACCGATGAGTGGCGGACGTATTATCCGGCGGACGGCCTGGCGGGCGCGCCGGTGCGTCATCTGCTGGCCGAGCCGGGCGCCGTCTGGGCGTCCACACCGCACGGCGTAAGCCGTTTCACCTGGAGCGCGACCCACGAATGAAGCTGGCGACGATCGTCTCGGTGCTTCTGCTGGGCGCCTGCACGTCGGCCGATGAGGCGCGGGAAACGGGCGCGCCCCCCGGCTCGTCCCCCCCCGGCCAGGCGGAAGCCACCGACGCCCCGGCGGGCCTGGTCGTAGAGTGGATCGTCGG
>JBHENR010000080.1:0-5999 GCA_046262555.1 Gemmatimonadota bacterium
GTAGTAGACCGCGAGACCCTCTGACGTCCAGGTCGGCGTCGTCACGTGGGGATAGAGCGGCCACCCCATCGGCACCCTCCCGAACACCCGCCGCAGGCCCCGCCCCAGCGAGCCCGTCACGTCGAGATGAAAAAGGTGCGCCAGCTCGTGCGTGATGAGGATGTCGAACCAGTCGTCGTACGCGGCCAGCTCGATGTCGTCGAACGGGGCCTGGGCATAGAGCGTCATGCGAGGATACGGCGCTGGCGAGGCGAAGCCGTTCGTTACGTCGATGTCATCGCTGAGGAGCAGCTCGATCGTGGCGTCAGGCGGCGCGCCCAGCCGCGGGACCAGTTTGGCGTACGCCCGCTCGGCCGCTTCCCCCGCGTGCCGCGCGAGCGAGTCGAGGCCGACCGGGTACGTCACGCGAAAGTGGGCGGTGCGGGCGGTGACCCACTCGCCGTCGGGGGCGACTTGGGCGAGCGCGGGTCGGACGACCAGCAGTGTGGCCGCCGCGACCACGAACATCGCGGCACCGGAGACCCTCACACGTTGAACCGGACATACGTGATATCCCCGTCCGCCATGACGTAATCCCGTCCCTCGGCGCGCACCAGCCCCTGCTCCTTCGCCCGCGTCATCGACGAGCCGCTCCGCACGAAATCGTCGTAGCCGACGATTTCCGCCCGGATGAATCCCCGCGCCAAATCGGTGTGGATCGCCTCGGCCGCGGCCACCGCCGTGTCGCCGCGGCGGATCGTCCAGGCGCGCACTTCCTTCGGTCCCGCGGTGAAAAACGTCTGGAGACCCAGCAGGTCATAGGCGGCGTGGATGACCCGCCGCAACCCCGACTCGGGCAGCCCGATGTCGTCCAGGAACGCGTGCCGGTCCTCGCGCGGCATGGCGGCCAGCTCGGCCTCGAGATCGCCGCAGACCGCCACCAGTCCCGCCCCTTCGGCGGCGGCGGCCACCGCTAGCTCCGCCACTCCCGGCACGGAGGCCGGATCGGCGACCGCCCGCGCGATGTCGGCCTCGGCCACGTTGGCGCCATAGATGACGGGCTTGCCGGTCAGCAGTCCGTAGGAGCGAATCGCCAGCGCCTCGGCGGCCGTCAGCGCGACCGAACGCGCCGGCCGCCCTTCTCGGACGGCGGGCAGGACTTTCTCGAGTCCCGCGAGCTCGGCGGCCAGCTCCTTGCACCCCGTCTTGATACCCTTCACCACCTTTTCGTACCGCTTCTCCATTACGTCGAGGTCGGCCAGCGCCAGCTCGGCGTCGATCACGTCCTTGTCGCGCAGCGGATTGACGTCGCCATAGACGTGGATCACATCCCCCGAGGAAAAGCACCGGACGATGTGGACGATGGCGTCCACCTGGCGGATGTGGGAGAGGAACTGGTTCCCCAGCCCCTCGCCTGCGCTGGCGCCTTCCACCAGCCCGGCGATATCGACGAACGCGATCGCCGTCGGCGTCACCTTCTCGGGCGAAAACGCGGCCGTCAGGACGTCGAGCCGGTCATCCGGCACCGCCACCACGCCGAGCTGGGGGTCGATCGTACAAAACGGGTAGTTGGCCACGGCAGCTCCGGCCGCGGTCAACGCATTGAAAAGGGTGGACTTGCCAACGTTGGGCAGCCCGACGATACCCACCTGCATGGGCTACGCCGGCTCCGGATTGAAGCGGTTCATGGCGGCGAGTACGCCGTCAACCCCCGCGCACTCGGCCGCCTCGGCCGCGCGCACCACCGCCTCGTCGATCACCGGCCGCTCGCGGCGGCGGAACACGTCCAGCACGAACGCCGAGCCGTCCTCGACCACCTCGGCCTCCGGCGCGATCCCCACCCGCAGGCGGGGAAACGCTTCCGAGCCCAGCTTGGCGATGATCGACCGCATGCCGTTGTGGCCCCCGTGGGAACCCGCCGGCCGAATCCGCAGCCGGCCCAGCGGCAGCGCCAGGTCATCGTAGCAGACGAGCAGCTCATCGGGAGTGAACGGCGTTTCGGCGGCCAGCGCCGCGACCGCCGTGCCGGAGCGGTTCATGAAGGTGCCGGGCTTGACCAGCATCACCGGCTGGCCCGCGAGCGTCCCCTCGGCCTGCCAGCGCACCCCCTGCCGCACCCACGACGCGCCGCGCACCCGCCCGAACAGGGTGTCGAGGATGCGAAACCCGAGGTTGTGGCGGGTGTCCTGGTACTCGGGGCCCGGGTTGCCCAGGCCCACGATGACGCGGAGAGCCAGCGGCTACCCGCTCTCGACGTCTTCCCCGACGGCCTTCCCCTTGCCGATCACTTCGGGCTCGGCCGGGGCCTCGCCCTCGACCGGCTCGACCTCGATGACCGTCGGCGGCAGCACCGCGACGACCGAACGGTCGAGCTCGGTCACGATCTCCACACCCGGGACGACGAGGTCGCGCACGTGGATCGAGTCGCCGATATCGAGGTTGGTGACATCCACGTCGATCTTCTCGGGGATGTCCGCCGGCAGGCAGATGATCTCCAGGTCGCGGAGCTGGTGGTCCACGACGCCACCCTTGTTCCGCACGCCGGTCGGCGTGCCGTGGAGCACGATCGGCACTTCGACCGAGATCTTCTCGTCCATCGCCACGTGGAAGAAATCGATGTGGAGCATCTCCTCCCGGAACGGATGCTTCTGCAGCTCGCGGATGAGCACCTTGAACGGCGCCCGGACGCCCTGCAGGGCGAGATCCACGATCGTGTTCTCGATCGAGATGGTGTGGACGAGCTTCTTCAGCTCGCGGGCATCCACACTCAGCGGCACGGATTCCTCGCCGTGGCCGTAGAGAATGCCGGGCACCCGGCCGTCACGACGCGCGCTCCGCGCGGCGCCCTTGCCGGTCCCGTCCCGCTTGGTCGCGGTAATCGTCGCTGCGGTCGCCATCGTTCGACTCCTTCGTGAGTGGATCAGGCCAGATCGTCAGGAAACAGAGCGGATACCGATTGATATTCGTGATTGTACGTGATCGCCTTGCTCAACAGTCCCGCGATGGAGAGCACGCGCAGCTGCCGGAAGCGCCGCTCCTCCGGAATCGGCAGCGTATTCGTCACGCACACCTCCACGAACGGCGCCGCCTCGAGCAGCTTGCTCGCATCACGCGAGAGCAGCGCATGCGTGGCGCAACCGTAGACCGCCTTTGCGCCGTGATCGTGAAGTGCGTGCGCGGCCTGCGCGAACGTGCCCCCGGTATCGATCATGTCGTCGATCAGGATGGCGGTCTTCCCCTCGACGTCGCCGACCAGGTGGACGACCTCCGCCCGGTTCGCCCGCGGCCGCCGCTTGTCGATCAGCGCCATCGAGGCGTTGAGCCGGCGCGCGAACCCGCGCGCCATCTTCGCCGCGCCGACGTCCGGCGCGACCACCACGATGTCCTCCAGCCCCTGGCCCCGGAAGTAATCGAGGAACACCGGCGAGGCGTACAGGTGGTCGAGCGGGATGTCGAAGAACCCCTGCACCTGGTGCGAGTGCAGGTCGATCGTGATGAGCCGGTCCGCCCCCGCGCCGGCCAGCATGTTGGCCACCAGCTTGGCGCTGATGGCGACCCGCGGCTGGTCCTTGCGGTCCGCCCGCGAGTAGCCGAAATACGGCACCACCGCGGCGATCCGGTGCGCCGACGCCCGCCGCGCGGCGTCGCTCAGGAGCAAGAGCTCCATCAGGTTTTCGGCCGGCGGATTGGTGCCCTGGATGATGAAGACGTCCCGGCCGCGGACGTTCTCGTTGATCTTGACGAAGATCTCGCCGTCGGCGAAGCGGCTCACCTCGACGTCGGTGAGCCGGCCCCCCAGCTGATCGGCGATCTCCTGCGCGAGGCCCGGGTTGGCGCTCCCGGTCAGCAGCCGGAGTTCATGGTTGCCGCCCACTGCGCGCCCCCTGCGAGAGTTCGATGTCGACTGAGCCTGTAAATCTAGTCGGCGTCGGCAGCTAGCGTCAACCGCCGTGGTCCAGCGTGAGCGAGATCTCGAGCGCGATATCGGGCGCCAGCGAGTTCCAGACCGAGCAGTAGGTGGTGCGGCTGAGCTCGATCGCGCGCTCGGCCTTGGCGCGGCTGAGCCCGCTGCCCCCCAGGTGAACGGCCAGCGCGATGGCGGTGAACCGCCGGGGCGGCGCCTCCCGGCGGATGCCCGACAGTCGCAGCGTGCACGCGGTGACGTCCTGTCGCCCCTTCTGCAGGATGTCCACGATGTCGATCCCCATGCAGCCGGCGAGCGCCACCAGCAGGGTGTCCATCGGCGACGCCCCGAAGGCCCGCTCGCCGTCGATTTCGAGGAAGGTTCCGCCCGGCGTGTCGGCGCGGAACTGCTGCCCTGCCCGCCAGGTGAGGACGACCTCGTCGGAGGGTTCCATTGCCGCAAGATACCTATCTTTGCGGCCGTGCCGCCCACCCTCACCACGCGCGCGCTGCCCCTGGAGGGCTTTTCGGTTCGCCTGCGGGAGGTGGGCGAGGGGCCGCCCATCCTCTGCCTGCACGGCGGACCGGGGCTGGACGGCGCCTGCTTCTTCCCCGGTGCCGGGGTCTGGGGGCCCGGCCTGACCACCCTGGCCGAGACCCATCGCCTGCTGGCCTACGACCAGCGGGGGTGCGGCGGCTCGGGAGTGCCCGCCATCGAGGAGCCGCTGGCGATTTCCCATCACGTGGACGACATCGAGCGGGTGCGGCTCGCGCTGGGACTGGAGCGCCCGGCAATTCTCGCCCACTCCTTCGGCACGGTGCTGGCGATCCTCTACGCGCTCAAGTACCCCGAGGGGGCGTCGCACCTGATCCTGGTGGGGGGAGCGCCGACCCGGGCCTTCATGGCCGGCTATCGGGAGGCCGTGGCCACCGACCTCCCGCCCGCCGCGCAGGCCCGCCTGGCGGCGCTCAAGGATGCGCCACTGACCGACGCCGTCTTCCGCGAGCGGTTTGAGCTGGCCCTGCCGCTCTATTTTCACCGCCCGCTCTCCGATGCCGAGCGGGACGCGTTTCTGGAGCCGATCACCTTCAGCGCCCGGGCCAATCGCGCGCTGGCCGTCGGCCTCGACGCCTACGACCTGACCCCCGCCCTGCCGCAGGTTCGCACCCCCGCGCTGGTTATCTACGGGGCGTCGGATCGGGTCGTCCAGCCCCGCTACCAGCTCGAGTTCCGCGGCCGGCTCCTCACCGCCCGGTTCGTCGGTTTTCTCGAGAGCGGCCATTTTCCGTTCCTCGAGGAACCCGGGCCGTTCGCCCGCGTGGTCGAGTACTTTCTGCGCCGCGGCCAGCCGGCCGCCGCCGCCCCCGAGGAGACCGCGTGATCTACCTGATGGCGATCATCCTGTACCTGCTGGGACTCCTGGCGGTCGGGATCTGGAAGTCGCGCGGCGTCGAAACCCAGGACGACATGATGGTCACCGGCCGGCGGCTCGGGACCTTCGTCCTGGCGATGACCGCGCTCGCCACCTGGATCGGCAGCGGCAGTCTCCTGGGCGGAGCCGGTGCGGGCTATCGCTACGGCCTCGCCGCGATCTGGTTCTCGGTCGGCGCCTGGCTCGGCATCTTCGTCCTCTGGTTCATCGCGCCGCGGGCGAGGGCGTTCGCCCGCTACACCGTCCCCGACATGCTGGAGGCCCGCTATCACCCGATCGCCCAGGTGCTGGCGACCCTCGTCACGATCGTCGCCTACACCACCATCGTGGCGTATCAATTCCGGGGCGGCCCGCTGATTCTCAATCTGACGGTGGATTACGATGCCGTGCTGACCCGCCCGACCGGCATCGAGTGGCCGTGGGCCATGTTGACCACCGCCCTCTTCGTCATCCTGTACACCAGTCTGGCCGGCATGCTGTCGGTCGCCTACACCGACGTCGCCAACGGCCTCCTGCTGATCGCCGGCCTGGTCGTCGCCACACCGTTCTTCATTCAGAACGCGGGCGGCTGGGACACGCTCCGCGCGGCGCTTCCGGCCGAGCACTTCACCCTCTTCGGCACGCTGACGCCGGTGGAGATCCTCGGCTTCATGCTGCCCGCCATGGCGCTGATGCTGGGCGAGG
>JBHENR010000081.1:0-12280 GCA_046262555.1 Gemmatimonadota bacterium
CTCGGCGTCCTCTCCCGGCAGCACCTCGTAGGTGGAGAGCGGAATCAGCACCCGATACCCGACCCCGCCGACGTCGAGCACCACGTCGTCGATCGCCTTGGCGACCAGCCGCCCGCGCAGCGAACTGATCACGCGATCCCCGCGTACGCCGGACTGCCCTTGCGGTGGAGATGGCAGAGCGCGGCGGCCAGGCTATCGGTTGCGTCGCGCGGCAATTCGCCGGCCGGCAGCGCCAGCAGCGAGCTCACCATGTAGGCGATCTGGGACTTGCTGGCGCGGCCGGTGCCGACCACCGACTGCTTGATCTCGCGCGGAGAGTACTCGAACACCGGCCGCCCGGCGCGCCGCGCGGCCAGGATCAGCACGCCGCGGGCCTGACTCATCACCGCCAGCGAGCGGACGTTGCGGCCGAGAAAAGCGTTCTCGATCACCACCGCCTCCGGATCGAACGCCTCGACCACCGCGGTGAGGCCCTCGAACAGGGCGAGCAGCCGGTCGGGCAGGGCGGAGCCGCCGCCGGCAATCGTCCCGCAGTCCACGCACCGGACCGCGCCGTCCCGCCGCTCGACCACGCCATACCCCGTGACCGCGCTCCCCGGATCGACGCCGAGCACGCGCAGAGTGGCCGCGCGGCGCAGCGTCAGCTTGCCTCGGCGAGCAACGACTCGTCCATGTCGAAGTTGGCGGCCACCTTCTGGACGTCCTCGTCGTCGTCGAGCGCCTCGAGCAGCCGCAGCAGCTTCACCGCCGTAGGCCCCTCGACCGGCACGGTGGTCCTGGGGACCATCGCCAGCTCGGCCTCGAGCGTGGCGATGCCGGCGGCCTGGAGCGCGTCCAGCACCGCCTGGAAGCGGGTGAACGGCGTCATCACCCGGTGCACCCCCTCCTCGGTGACGACGTCCTCGGCGCCGGCCTCGGCCGCCGCCAGCAGCACCGCGTCCTCGTCATAGCGCCCGGCATCCACCAGGATCTGGCCCTGCTGATCGAACATCCAGGCGACTACGCCATCGCTGCCGAGATTCCCCCCGTGCCGCGTGAGGAGGTGCCGCACCGAGGCCACCGTGCGGTTCTTGTTGTCGGTCAGCGCCTCGATGAAGATCGCCACGCCGCCAGGCCCGTAGGCCTCATACGTGACCGGCTCATAGACGACGCCCGGCAGCTCGCCGGTGCCGCGCTGGATCGCCTTTTCCATGGTCTCCGTGGGCAGGTTCTGGGCGCGGGCGTTGTCCATCGCCGTCCGGAGGCGCGGATTGGCGTCCGGATCGCCGCCGCCGGCACGGGCCGCCACGCTGATCTCCTTGATCAGCTTGGTGAAGATCTTCCCGCGCTTGGCGTCGACCGCCGCCTTCTTGCGCTTGATGGTGGACCATTTGCTGTGGCCGGACATGACCCGAATATATCAGTCGCGGTGCGGTGCGCGCCGTTGATCTTCCGGGCCCCCTTCCAGGTGGTCGAACGCGCGCCCAATTTCCCCGTGGTTGCCCATCAGGACGAGCGAATCGCCGGCCGCGATGGCGAAGGACGGCCCCGGGCTGGGATGGGCGAGCCCTTCGCGCACGACGCTGATCACGGTCACGCCCGTCCGGCGGCGCACTTCCAGCTCGCCCAGCGTGCGGCCGGCGATGGCATGCGCGTCGCGGACGAAGAATACCGCCGCCGTCCCCGCTCCCATGACCTCGAGGACCGCCTCGCTGACGTCTCCAGCGCCGAGCGCCCCCCGCAACACGCCGTAGCGGTCGCCGCGAAGGACCTTCGCCTGGGCGAGGATCACGTTCGGCGGGATACCGAGTCGCTCGAGCAGCCGGGTGACGATTTCGATCGACGTCTCGAATTCCTCGGCGACGACCTCATCCGCACCGGACGCCACCAGCGCCTCGATGTCCGCCACCTGCCGGGTGCGCACGAGGATGAATACGTCGGGATTGAGCTGCCGCGCGAGGCTGACGCCGCGGTGGACCGCCCACAGGTCCGAGATGCCGAACACGATGGCGGTGGCGCGCTCGAGGCCGCAGGCGTTGAGGATGTCGGGACGGGTGGCGTCGCCGTAGAGAACGGTCTCCCCCGCCGCCCGGGCGCGGCGCACGACATCGCCGCTGAGCTCCAGCACGACGTACGGGATGTGCATCTCGCGCAGAATGCGCGCCAGGTTCTGGCCGTTGAGACCGAACCCCACGATCACGACGTGTTTCCCCGGCGCCGTCTCGCCCGTGGCGGCGGGTGCGGGCCCGCCGACGGCGAGGTCCCCCGCCCGACGGCGGCCAGCCAGCGCCTGAGCCCCGCGGATGAGAAACGGCGTGGCGAGCATCGTCAGGATCGCCGTGGCCAGAAACGTCTGGTACGTCGCCGTGGGGAGCAGCCCCGCGTCCCGCCCGACCTCCGCCACCACGAACGAGAACTCCCCCAGCTGGGCCAGACTGAGCGCCGCCAGAATCATCGTGCGCGCCCGGTAGCCCAGCACCCGGGCGGTCCCCGCCAGAATCAGCGCCTTGAGGCCTACCAGAAGCGCGGCCAGGCCCAGAATCGTCCCCGCGTGGGCGGCGGCGAACTCGAGGTCGAGCAGCATCCCGATGGCGATGAAGAAGAGACTCGTGAAGACGTCCCGGAAGGGGGACATCTCGGCCACGATCTGGGCGCTGTAGTCGGATTCCGCAATCAGAATGCCGGCCAGAAACGCGCCCAGCGCGAGCGAGAAGCCGAACGCCTCGGTCCCGAGGGCGAAGCTGAGCCCCGCCAACAGGGCGCCCAGCACGACGAGCTCGCGGATCTGGGTTCGAACCAGGGCGTAGAGCAGGTGCGGCATAAGGAACCGCGCGAGGCCGAACACGGCCGCCGCGATCAGCATCCCGATCCCGAACCGCAGCAGCAGCGCGCCCGCCGACGCCTCCGCCGTTCCCGCGAGCGCCGGCGTCAGCAGGATCAGCGGGACGATCAGCACATCCTGGAACAGCAGCACCCCGATCATCACCTTGCCGTGCGGCGCCTCCAGCTCGCGGCGCTCCGCGTAATGCTTGAGGACGATGGCGGTGCTGCTGAGGGCGGCGAGGAACCCGTAGAAGAAGGCGGCGGCGGGCGGCTGGCCCAGCGCGGTCGCGATGGCCGCGACGGCGAATATCGTCCCGCCAGTCTGCAGGCTGCCGCCGACGAAGAACGCGCGGCCGATCTGGCGTAGCCGGCCGAGCGAAAACTCGAGCCCGATGGTGAAGAGGAGGAAAACGACGCCGATCTCGGCGAAGGCATCGAGCTGGGCCGGGTCGGTCACCAGCCTCAGGCCGGAAGGGCCGATCAGGATGCCGGTGAGAAGAAAGCCGACCACCGCCGGGAGCCGAATCAACTGGCTGACGAGGATGACGATCACCGCCGCTGCCAGAATGACGACGAACTCGCCCAGGAACGGCACGGCGGACACGTGGCTCAGTGGCGGATCCCGCCCCCCGCCCGATCGGCCGCCGCCTGCTCGACCAGCTTGTGGGACAGTTCGCGCGGCACTTCCTCGTAGCCGTGGAAGGCGCGGGAGTGATCGCCCCGCCCCTGGGTGAGGGACCGCAGGGTGGTGGAGTAGCGATACAACTCCGCTTGTGGGACATGGGCCTGGATCTTCTGCTTGCCATTGCCCCCCGGTTCCATCCCCAGGATGCGGCCGCGGCGCTGGTTCAGGTCGCCGATGACGTCGCCCAGGTAATCATCCGGCGTGACGACCGCGACGTGCATGATCGGCTCGAGCAGCACCGGGTCGCAGCTCTGGGCGGCGTGCTGGAACGCCATCGAGCCGGCGATCTTGAACGCCATCTCGTTGGAATCCACCGTGTGAAACGAGCCGTCATAGAGCTCGGCCCGGAGATCCACCCCCGGATAGCCGGCCACGACCCCCTTCTGCAGCGCCTCCTGAATCCCCTTGTCCACCGCGGGAATGAACTTGTTGGGGATGGCGCCGCCGGTGATCCGGTCGACAAACGCGTATCCCTCGCCGCGCGCCTGCGGGATGAGGCGCACCCAGCAGTCGCCAAACTGGCCGCGGCCCCCGGTCTGCTTCTTGTAGCGGCCCTGGGCCTCGCCGCGGCGCCGGATCGTCTCGCGGTAGGCGATGCGGGGCTGATGCATCGTCGCCCGCACGTGGAACTTCCGCGCCATCTTCTCGAGCACGACCTGGAGGTGGAGCTCCCCCATGCCGCGGATGATCGTCTGCCCGAGCTCGGCGTTGAAGGCGTGGATGAAGGTGGGGTCCTCCTCGTGGAGCTTGGCGAGGGCGTTGCCGATCTTCTCCTCCTCGCCCTCCTTCTCCGGCTCGATCGCCACCGCGATCACGGGGGTGGGAAAATCGATGCCTCGCAGAACCACCCGCTCGGCTCGGGTGCAGAGGGTGTCGCCGGTGTGGGTGCCCTTGAGCTTCGGCGCCACGCCGATGTCGCCACTCGCCAGCTCCGGCACCTCGGTCCGCTCGCGTCCCTGCATCACGCCCAGGTGCGCCAGCCGCTCATCGTGCTCCTGGCTGGCGTTGACGTAGTCCAGGCCGCCCCGGATCGTGCCGCTGAAGACGCGGAAATACGACAGCTCGCCGACGTGCGGCTCGGTGGTGGTCTTGAACACCAGCGCGCTCGCCGCGGCGTCGGGGGCGCGGCTGAGGAAAACCCGCTCGTCGGAGCCGGGCCGGGTCGCGCGCAGGTCGGGGCGCTCGGCGGGGCTGGGGGTGAGCTCGATCACCTTCTGGAGCAGCGAGCGGACCCCCTGCAGCTGCGCCGCGGCGCCGCAGAAGACGGGCACCAGCTCGCCGCGCGCGAGGCCGGACTTCATCGCCGTCAGCACTTCGTCACGGGTGAGCGCCTCGCCCTCGAGGTACCGCTCGATCAGTGTATCGTCGGTGGCGGCGACCGTCTCGATCAGCTCGCGGCGGTACTGCTCGTAGGCGCCCTGCACCTCCTCGGGGATGTCGCCCAGCTCGCGCTCCCCTTTGGCGCCCGGCTGGTAGAGATGCGCCTTCTCGCTGAAGAGGTTGGCCAGCCCGCGGAAGCTCGCCCCCTGGCCGATCGGGATCTCGACCGGAATCGCCCGGTCGGAGAGCGTCGCCTTGATCTGCCGGAACACGCGCTCGAAGTCGGCGTGCTCCTTGTCCATCATGTTGACGAAGATGAGGCGCGGCAGCCGCTCGGCTTCGGCTGACTCCCAGACGCGCTCGGTCCCGACCTCGATGCCGGCCACGGCGTTGATGACGAGGCAGGCGCTGTCGGCGACCCGCAGTCCGGCCTTGACCTCACCTGCGAAATCGAGATACCCTGGGGTATCGATGCAATTGACCTTGACGCCGTCGATCTCGGCGTAGGCGAGCGCCACGTTGATCGAGATCTGGTGCTCGATCTCGTCGGGGGTGAAGTCCGTCAGCGCGGTGCCCTGCTCGACCGATCCCATCCGGACGCCCGAGCCGGCAAGATGGACCATCGCATTGACGAGCGTCGTCTTGCCCGAGCCGCCGTGGCCGATCACGGCGAGGTTCCGGATGTGGTCCGTGTCGTAGACCTTCATCAACGCTCCTATGGTGAGGGGGCGGCCGGCGCGCGGGTCGCCAAAGGTGCGCTCCGACCCGAGCCGCTGTCAAAGCGCCGCCAGAGGAAGTAGACCGGGATTCCGAGGAGGACCAGGCCGAGGCCCAGCCAGGTCGTGTACGGCCGGTAGACGACCAGCGCGAGCATGATCGCTCCCGCGCCTGCCAGGAAGATCGCGGGCGTGACGGGATAGCCCGGCGTCGCCCCGGCCCGCGGCCCGGGCCGCGTGCGCCGCAGCCGATAGACGCAGGCCACCGACAGCGCGTAGAAGAGGAGCAGGGCAAACGTCGCATAATCGAGCAGGTCGCCGTAGAGGCTGCCGTAACTGCCATCCGCGCGGGCAGTCCGGGGGAGGACCAGGGCCGCGGCCCAGGCGCCCTGAAGCGCCAGCGACCACCCCGGCACGCGGGCCCGATTGAGCCGGCCGGCGGGCTCGAAAAACAGCCCGTCGCGGGCCATCGCATAGTAGATCCGGGCGCCGGCCATGATCATGGCGTTGTTCGCCCCGAAGGTGGCGATGACGACGGCGCCGGCGATCACCAGCGCGCCGACGCCCGGCCACAGCGCCTCGAACGCCGCGCTCGCGACCCGGTCGCCGGGCGCCTGCTGGATGGCCGCAATCGGCAGCGCGCTCAAGTAGGCGACGTTGACGAGCAGGTAGAGCGTCATCGCGAGGCCCACGCCGAGCGCCAGCGCGAGCGGCAGCGTCCGCTCCGGATGGCGCACCTCGCCGGCTGCATAGGCGAGGTTGTCCCACCCGGTGGTCGAGAAGAACGACCCCACCTGGGCGACCAGCAGGGCGACGACCAGGCCGAAGGCGGTCACCGCGCTGACACCCGGCACGATCGCCTCCGGATTCTGGACCGTCCACAGGTCGCTGAAGTTCGCGTTCGCGGCCGCGCTCCCGAGTCCCAGGGCCAACCCCGCCACGATCAGCGCCGCCAGCGTCGCCACGTTGGACGACGCGAAGATGTTCTGGATGATCGTGCCGGGTCCCAGGCCGCGCGTGTTGGCCCAGGTCAGCAGCAGGATCAGCGTGATGGCGACGAGCTGGGCAGTGGAGAGCGAGATCGCGTAGCGCGAGACGAGGGGCACCGGCTCGATCAGGTAGCGGTCCTCGGCGATGCCGGGGGCGAGCACCCCGAGAAACCGGGCGAACGCCACGGCCACCGCGGCAATCGATCCCGTCTGGACGACGAGCAGGAAGGTCCAGCCGAAGAGAAATCCCCAGATCGGCGAAAACGCCTCACGCAGATAGACGTACGAGCCGCCGGCGCGGGGCATCATCGCCGCCAGCTCGGCATACGACAGCGCGCCCGCGATCGCCAGCAGGCCGGAGATCGCCCACGCCACCAGCAGCCAGCCCGGGCTGCCGAGCTGGCGGGCCATGCCGGCCGACACCAGGAAGATGCCGGAGCCAATGATCGACCCCATCACGATCATGGTCGCGTCGTACAGCCCGAGGCGGCGCTCGAGCTCGGCGGGGCCGCGCGTCGCCGGAGGGGCAGGCGTCACGAGCCCGGGTCCAGGAACCCCGCCAGCAGGCGGTGGAAGTGGTGGACGCCCTGCTCGCGCGTGGGCGAGTACCGGCCCCGGTCATAGAGCCGGGAGCGCACCCCCAGCTGGACCTGCTCGACGATCGCCTCGTCCTCCCGCTCGACGCGGTCCAGCCCGGCGCCGGCGCCGCGGTCGAGCCGGGTCGGGTCGAGCACGTAGGTCAGGTACGACACGCGCGTCACATCGGTCGCCAACGGCCGCACGACATTAACCGACAGGCCCCAGGGGTAGGCGTTGATCATGGTATTGGGAAACAGCCACCAGTAGTAGGCGCCCACCCGCTCGCCGTGGTCGGGAGATCCCGGTGGCAGGTCGAACGCGTCCTCGCCGCTGGTGGCGATCCCCAGCTGCAGGCTGGCGGTGGGAAAGAGCTCGACCCGGTAGGCGCCGTAGTCCAGCACCGCGTTCAGTCCGGCGTGGACGAAGGGGATGTGGAATCCCTCGAGAAAGTTGTCGCAGTAGAGCGCCCAGTTCGCGCGCACCAGGTAGTCGCGCGAGCGGGCCGGCTCGAACACGAGCCGGTCGAGCGGCAGCCAGGCCAGGCGCTCCGCCAGCGGCTGGATCCAGTCGGCGAACAGCGTGGCGGGGTCGAGCGCGGCGAAGACGAGCGGCCCCCACGTCCCGACGGGAACCCGCGGCAGGTCATCCGCCGGGGTGGGAAAGTCCGCCGTCTCCTCGAACTCGGGCATGGCGACGAAGCGGCCGTCGAGCCTGAACCGCCGGCCGTGATAGCGGCAGCGGAGACTCTTCTCCACGCCTTCACTCTCGACCACCCGGTTCCCGCGGTGGGTGCAGACGTTGGAGAGGCAGTGGAGCTGGTCCTCGAAGTCGCGGGTCAACAGCAGCGGCTCGTCGAGTCACCCCTCGAGCAGGGTGAAAGGGTACACCTGGCCGGGGACCCGCACCCGCTCGGCCCCCGCCGCCAGCTGCCAGCTGGTGGCGAACACCCGGTCGCGGGCCGCCGCAAACATGGCCGGATCGGTGTAGACCCACCCCGGCAGCGTGCCGGCGCGGCGAATATCGGGATCGATGACGATGTGACGCGCGCCCGCGCCGGCTCCGCTCACGACCCCCCCCGCTCGATGTGGTCGAGCTGGAGCAAAATGTCCGTCAGCGGGGGCGGCTCGGCGGCCGAACCCTGATGCCGGTAGCGGATGACCCCGCGCCCATCCACCACCAGCAGCGCCGGCAGCCGCTCGACCCCGAACCGGCGGCGGGCGACGGCCGGGTCCGGCGGCAGCACGATAGCGAACGGCTGGGGCGGGCCGGCCCCTGACGGGACGCTCCCCAGCCAGATCCCCAGCAGCTGGCCGCGCCGCGCCCGCAGGGCGGCGGCCAGCGGCGCGAGACGGCCGCCATATCCTCCGCAGGCGTCGCAGACGTCGTCCCACAGCGCGACGACCAGCGGCGCGCCGGCGAAGGCGCCGCTCGCCAGCGGCGGTCCTGTCCGGCGCGGGTAAGTGAAGGGAAGCAGCGGCAGGGCCACAGCCCCGACGAGCACCTGCTGCTGTCGCTCGTCGGCGACGCGCTCGCGCTCCCGCGCGCGCAGCCGCTCGACCCCCCGCAACGTGCCGTACCGCCGCTGGAAGGCCGCTTCGAGCGCGGCGGTGGCGGCGCGACCCAGTCCCCGTACCTCGGCGTCGAGATAGGCCGCGATGGCCGCGTCCCACCGGCCGCGGGCGGCATGGACGTCGCCGAGGTGGAGGAAGTGGCGCGCGTAGCCGGACGTCGTGCCGCGGCTGTTGAGCTGGGATTCGGCAGACACCAGCGCGGCTTCGGCCTGTCGCAGGTCGCGCCGACGGAACGCCGACCGACCGAGCGCATCGAGCAGCCGGCCACGGGCCGAGCGGAAGTAACGAGAGGGATCGCCGCCTGGCGGCAGCAGCACCGGGTCCTCGAACTCGAGTCGCTCGAGCCAGTCGCGGATGGCGACCTCGAGCGCCGGCAGCGCCGCCACCGGCAGGGTGTCCGCCTGCGCGCCAAAGGCCGTCGCCAGGCTGTCGAGGTCAGGCGACGGATTCACGGCCGGAGCCGCGACGAGGGGCGCGGCCGGCGACCCGCTGTCGCCCGTCGACGCGGAATCGCCCGTGGTCGAGGGCACGTCCGCGGCCGGTTCCGGGGCCCGTCCGGCACGCGAGGGCGACGTGCAGGCCACCACCGTCGCCAGCATCAGAGCCAGCGTCCGACCCCGCCGCCACCGGCGTTCGCCGTCGCGCGGTTGCTGCCCCCCACGGCGCAGCGGAGGTTCCCCTACATGGCGGGCAGAGGGCAGCGTGAGGCAACCGGGGAGTGGGCTCATCGGGCGGCGGCCACGATAGCCGACCCCTGCGCCCGACGCCATCGGTGAAGCGCCACTGGGTTCTGGTGGCGCTGGCCGCGGGCGCCGTTGCGGCCGCGGCGCTGTGGAGCTACGCCGAGCGCGACTATCGCCCCGTGTTCAGTCGCCTGGCGGGAGAGCTGATCGAGGTGCGGGACTCGACCTGGGTGGGTCGCGGTGCCGACGGCAAGATGCTCACCGACGTGACGCTGGTCAGCGACACCGGGATGGAGGTTCGGCTCCGCGTCCGGGCGCCCGATACGCTCTCGGGAGAGCGGTTTCCGGCCGCCCTCCTGATCGCGGGCTACAAGCAGGGCCGGGCGGCGGTGTCGGCGCCGTCCGAAACCGGGAACCTCGTCTTTGCCAGTATCGACTACCCCTATGACGGCCCCCAGCGCCCCAGCGTATGGCAGTGGGCCTGGCACCTCCCCGAGATGCGGGGCGCCGTCATCCGCACACCCGCCGCGCTCCTCCTCGCCGCCCAGTACCTCTACACCCGGGACGACGTGGATCCCCAGCGGGTGTCGATCATCGGGGTGAGCCTGGGGGTGCCGTTCGCCGCGGCGGCGGCGGCGACCGATCGCCGGCTGGCGAGCGCGATGCTGCTCCACGGCGGCGCCGACATCCGGGGCATGGCGGCCTATGCGTTCGCCGACACGGGAGCGCCCTGGCTGGTGCAGCTGAAGGCCGCCGCCATCGCGCTGCTGGTCGCGCCGCTCGAGCCGGGACGCTATGCCGGAGCCATCGCCCCCCGGCCGACGCTGATGGTGAACGCGACCGAGGACGAGCTCATGCCCCGCTCGAGTGTCGTGGCGCTCTATCAGGCGACCGGACGCCCCAAGCAGCTCGTCTGGACCGCATCGAGCCACCTGGGGCTCGACAATCCGGCGCTGATCGCCAACCTGATGCAGATCGCCCTGGAGTGGATGGAGGAGAACAACCTGCGGTAGTCCCGGGGAGGAATTGACACACCGCCCCGGGACCGACTAGACTCCCGTTTGAGTCCCCGTGGAGCCCCGATCCCCCTCCCGCTCATTCGGCCTGCCCGCCGCCGCGATCGTCCTGCTGCTCGGGGGGGGCGGGGCGGGTACAGCCGCCTGCGGCGGAGGTGGCTACGGCGGCCCGACCGGACCCGGCGGTTCGCTCTGCGGCCGGGTCACTCCCGTCGACAACGGCATCAGCATCCGAACCGATTGTCAGACGACCCCGACCAGCGGCTTCACGAACGAGGTCCGGGACCAGTTCGGTCGCCCCCTGTCGTTCAATTTCGACTTCATGTGCACCGACGGCTCGCTGCGTCTCACCGGTCGGGTCTACAATGCCCAATACAACACTGTCGGCGAGCTGCTCGCCTTCCAGTGGACGATCAATGGCGAGACCTGCAGCTATTCGCGCAACGCCGGCACCGTGGCGAGCGCCGCCGTCCGATAGGCGACCCGTCCGCTACATCCGGATCGTGTCCGCCTCGCCTCCGCCCGCCTCTTCCTGGAGCTCTTCCCCCGCCTCATTGATCGCCTCGCCCGTCTCTTCGATGGCCTCGCCGACCGCTCCGCCGGCGCGCCGCAGCGCCTCCTCGGCGCGCTCCGTCGATCCCTCGGGAATGGTCACCCTGAGGGAATCATCCTCGACGTCGACGTCCGCCCCTTCGTTCTCCTTGCAGGCCGACGCCCCGAGAGCGATCCCCAGGATGCAAGCCAGCGCCAGGTGTCGTGCGTCCATGATACCTCCGTGGTGAAGTGGGCCCTGCCTTACGACCCCGCCTTCCGGCGGGCGACGCGCCGGTTCCAGACCAGCATGACGACGGTCAGCAGGGTCAGGATCCCGAGCGCGATCCAGAACGGCGGTGAGGGAATCTCCCAGACCGCGTATCCGACATAAGTATATACCAGAATAATCGGCGTCGTCCCCAGCAGGCTGCCGAGGAGGAACGCCCGGTAGGGCATCCGCGAGATGCCGGCCAGGTTGTTGATGAGGTCGTGCGGGACGATGGGGGTCAGCTGAAGCGCGAGCACGGCCCGCAGGCCGCCCTCCGCCTGAAATCCGGCCCACCGGCTCACGCGCGGACCCAGTCGGCGTTCGACGAACGCGCGGCCGAGATGGCGCGCGACGCCAAAACCGATTCCGGCGCCGATGCCGGTGCCGGTCACGCTCCAGAGCGTGCCTTCCAGCCAGCCGAAGAACGCCCCCGATGCAACCCAGAGCGGGCTGATCGGCAAGAGCAGCAGCGGTCGGATCGCATAGGCGGCCAGCAGCGCCGCCGGCGCCCAGTAGCCATAGCCGCGCAGGGTCCGGCGCAGCGTCTCGGGCGAGAACTGGTCGGTGAAATCGGTGAGCAGCGCGGCCGCGATCACACCCGCGAACAGCGCCAGCATCACGGCCGGGCGAATCCAAGCCCGGCGCACGTCGGGGGGCCCGGCCAGCGCCTCCGGGTCGGTCGACACCCAGCGCGATTCTTCAGAAGAAGGCATTCAGCCGCCGACAGTAGCGCGAGGCGCGGCGGGTCACAAGCTCCTTGACGCCGGCCGGCCCCGGTGGCCAGATTCATCCGCTTGTGGGGCGATCCTCCGCAGGAGGCGCCTCTTCGCGACCTGCACCACCGTTCGTCAACAAGACCGAGAAGAGGGAGGTCTGTCCCATGAGGTTCGTGAAATTCCTGCCGGTTTGCCTGATGGCGCTGGCGCTCGGCCTCGGAGCCTGTGCTGATGACGACGCTGATGTCGACATCGACGCCGAGCTGTCCCCGGCCGACACCGCCATGACCATGCCGCCGCCCGCCCCCGACATGATGGGCGACACGATGATGATGGGTGACACGACGCAGATGTAACCCCGGTTTCATCGTTCCCCTGCTGGCCTGCGGCCGCCTTCTTTT